>JAHELQ010000737.1 GCA_024644125.1 Candidatus Aminicenantota bacterium
TGACGGACGAATTCTTCGACGATCGGTTCCATCATGGCGGAATGGAAGGCGTGGGAGGTGTGCAGGCGACGATGCGGAATCTCCCGCTTCACAAGGAGGCCTTCAAATCCTGCCACCGCTTCCAAAGGCCCGGACACCACGACATTGTGGGGGGAATTTACCGCTGCCAGCGATAGATAATTCTCGTCCACCAATAATTCCAGCACTTCTTCATCTTTAGCGGAAATCCCCAGCATCGCCCCATCGGGCATCGTTTTCATCAAACGGCCCCGCAGAACCACCAATCGCAGGGCGTCATCCAGCGAAAACACACCGGCCAGGCAGGCGGCGGTGAATTCGCCGAGGCTATGGCCGGTCATGGCGTAGGGTTCGACGCCCCAGGAAATCAGCAACCGGGCCAGCGAATATTCGACGGCGAACAGGAGCGGTTGGGCGACAGTTGTGTCGTTTATCGCGGAGGGATCGCTATCATCTCCATCTTCCCGGTAGATGAAATGTTCGAGATCGACTCCTTCGCCCCGGAGAATGCCGAGGCAACACTCCATCTCCCGGCGGAAGACCGGTTCGTTTTGGTACAATCCTCTACCCATGCCGGTGTGTTGCGCCCCTTGCCCGGGGAACATGAACACCACCGGAGGGGCTTCGGAACCGGCCGCGCGGTAGGGGGAATCGTCGTTCGCCAGTCTATCTACGGCATCTCCCATTCCTGCGCACACGACCATCTTCCTGACGCGCAGGTGCCGTCGTCCGGTTTGCAAGGTGAAGGCGGCGTAGAGGAGCGGAAGCTCGGGATTCTCTTTAAAATGGCGGGCGAGATTTTCTCGCGTTTGCCGCAACGCCGCATCGGTGTGGGCGGACAGCGGCAGTAGATGATAACGATCCGCCGAAGCAGGGTTCGTTGTAGGAATGCCGGTTGCCGGTGGATTGTATTCTTCCACGATCACATGGGCGTTGGTGCCGCCGATACCGAAGGAGCTGACGCCGGCCCTGGCGGGGATGGAGGACTGCCACGGCGACAGCGTGTGATTGACGTAAAAGGGGCCGGACGAGAATGGGATCCGGGGATTGGGGCGGGCGAAATGGAGACTGGGGGGAATCTCCCGATGGCTGACGGAGAGGATGGCCTTGATGAAGCCGGCGATACCGGCTGCCGCGTCCAGGTGCCCGATATTGGTCTTGACAGAACCAACGGCGCAAGAATTCACCGGGCAACCGGCGAACGCCTGATTCAACGCTTCGATCTCGATGGGGTCGCCCAACACAGTGCCGGTACCATGGGCTTCGACAAAGCCGATAGTCTCCGGCGCGACCCCCGCCACATCCAGGGCGGCGCGGATCACCTCCGCCTGTCCCTCGATACTGGGGGCGGAATAAGCTCCCTTGCGGCGGCCGTCGTTGTTGACGGCGGTTCCCTTGATGACTGCGATGATAGGATCGCCGGCGGCTTCGGCGTCTTCCAACGGCTTGAGGGCCGCCAATCCCACCCCCTCGCCCGCCACGGTTCCGCTGGCGTCGTCTGAAAAAGCGCGGCAATGGCCGTCGTTTGAATTGATGGCCCCTTGCTGGAACAGATAACCTGCGGATTGGAAGCCATGGATCGACACGCCACCGGCCAACGCCAGATGGCATTCGCCGTTGAGTAGAGCCTGCGACGCCAGGTGCACCGCCACCAACGAGGTGGAACACGCGGTGCCGACGGTGACTGCCGGCCCTTTGAGGCCCAGATGATAGGAAACCAATGTGGCGCAAAACTCCCGTCCGGTCAGTTGGCTGGCGGCGAATTCCCCTAATTCCCGGCGAAGGCCGGATAGATGAGTGAGGGCTTCCCAGTGGAAATTGGCGGAGGCGCCGGCATAGAGACCTATGAGCCCTTCGTACGAGGATGAGTCGATGCCCGCCCGTTCGAGAACGGTCCAGGCGCACTCCAGCAAATTGCGGACCTGGGGGTCCGCCACCTGCGCCTCCAGCGGTGTGAAGCCGAAGAGGGGCGCGTCGAACGTATCCTTCCCTTCCAGTACTCCGCCGGCGGCTTTGACAAAATCCGGGTGGTGCAGCAGTTCCCGTTCGATGCCGGCTTCGGCCGATTGGGCGTCGGAGAGAAACGTCAACGACTCGACGCCGCATCGCAGATTGCTCCAGAAGCGATCGATATCATCCGCTCCGGGAAAACGTCCGGCTATGGCCAGGACCGCGATTTCGAGGCCCGATCGTTCGTTGTCTATGGGTGTCTGATTGTCCATGTGTCAGCTACTCCTTCTTCTATTTTTTTGAATATCCCGCCTATCGCGGGCGCGGTCTTGTAGCAGCCGTCGTTCATCATTCTCGGGCGCGAGGGGGACAGGCCCCGTCGAATCGAGGCTGCCGACGAAG
>JAHELQ010000203.1 GCA_024644125.1 Candidatus Aminicenantota bacterium
CCGCAGGCCGGAACGAGACCTTTACCGGCAGGGGGGATTCATCTTGCCGATGGCGTGTTATCCATTCCTTCATATCGAGACCTCCTCGATTCGCGCTCCTGTTATCCAGCTCCAGAACACATTCATGACGTCCGGAGAGTTTTCGGCGATCAGACTGAAGAGATGGTCGAACAGGGCTTCGTGCTTTTTGCAAAAATCGCTGAAAGGGCGGAAGCCCCGGATATCCCCGCATTCCATATAATAACGAACCGGGTCTGCCCCGCAGTAGGGGTTGTAGACGCATGTCAGGCACTCCGGCAGGCAATCCAGTATCGATGCTTCCGATAATGAACGGATAAGCCGGTTGTCGAAGATTTGTTCGTAGGTGTGTTTGTGCGCGTTGCCGAGCAGAAACGACCTGTCCCCGGTCCGGGCTAGCATGCGGGCTTCGTCGGTGGGGTAGACATCGCCGTTGGTGTCGTAAATCACGCCGCTAATTCCCGCGCCGGAAGGCGATTGTAGATCGACAAAACCGGTGGAGAACGGCGTCAATATTCTTGTGAGTAATAATTGGGTATAGTATTCCACGAAATACACGCCAGACAGATTTAATCGGATGATGTGGTCGAGGGTATCTTTGTAGGCGGCGACAAATTCTTCCACAGGAAACGAGAGCGTTTGCCATTCTTCGCGGGCGAAACCATAGGGATTGATCGGCCTGAGGAAAATTCCCGAGAATCCCAGGCGATTGTATTCGTCAACCACTTCCCTCAACCGGTCGAGGTTTGCGCGGGTGATGGTCGGGAGCGGAGAGCATGAGTCGTGCCCAAGCAGTTCCCGCGCCCGTAGAAGATGTCGGTAGAAGAGATCGTAGCCGCTCGCGCCGTTGCGGCAGATCCGGTTCTGGTCATGCACCTGGCGGGGGCCGTCGAGAGATGTTGAGACGGCGATGTCATGCTGCTTGAAAAACGAGAGTAGTTCGTCGTCTATATATACAAGATTGCTGCATACGATGAACTCGATGTGTTTGCCGCTTTGCTTGCGGTTCAGTTTTTCTATTAGTTTTACGAAATAAACCAGCGTTTCCCGGTTTAGAGTGGGTTCTCCCCCCTGGAATTCGATCTTGATCGATGGGGCGGGAGTTTGCAGAATCAACTTTGCCACGTTTGCGGCGGTTTTTTTCGACATGTGCATCGCCTGTCCCTCCGGTGTATCTGGCGGAAGGCTCGATGCCTGGCAATACCGGCACCGGCAATTGCACGCGGCAGTGAGAACCACCATATGAAGCGAGGTGAACTCTTTGAGAAAGGCTTTGCGGGAGCGTAGTTTGACTGCCGTCAGGTGAATCGGCAGATCGACATCTTCTATCGCGACCAGTTGTTTGCTCTCCAGATCCTGGAAAATGGCGGTGTTTGTTTTAAGCCGGCCTGCCACCAGGGCGTCGAAGTCCGATCGCTCTAAAATGACAAATTCACCAGCGATTCCTGTTACCAGGATTTTTGAGGGCGAAATTTTTTTGAAATAAAAAGGAAAAAGTGTGTAGTCCGGGAAATGAGGTTTTTTTTTTGATACCGACGCCGGAGCGGCGAGAACGCGTGCTCGACGATCAACGATCGGATATCGGCGGTTTTTTCCTGGATGTCCAATTGCAATTGGGCGTTTGTCAACGCGAGTTGGAATTCTTCCTCGATTGAGGATGCCGCGATCGAAGCTTCTCCTCTGGGGGTGAGGCGAATCTTCCAGCTTGTTTCATTGTCATGATACAGCGCCACGGTGTAGCGACCGGCCAGGCGATAGGCCGTAGCCGAAATCGCCTCGCGGGTGTGGCAGCGGCAATCGATGGAGAGTTCGATACTATTTTTTCTTATCATGTTGTTCCACCTCTGAGACGATGATGACGATTTGCCCGGTATTGGATGTCGATACCCCGTCGTTGGCGGTGAATTGGAATGAATCGACGCCTGTGAATCCCGGTTGCGGTTCATAGGAGATGGCGGCCGACCCCAACTGGCCGGACAATGTGCCGTGTCGAGGCAACGTTTGAATGGAATAGGTCAATGGATCGCCGTCTTCATCGGTTGCTTCCATCTTGATTTCGCGCCTGGTATTCAGCATGGCGGCATGTTGATTGGAGAGCGCCCGAGGAGGAAGGTTGGAATCTTTGATGCCGATGACCACCATTGACGTCCGGGAAGAACTGGCTCCATCTTTGGCGATGAATGTAAAATAGTCTTCGCCTGTGGTACCGGGGTAGGGAGTGTAGGTCAGATGACCGTTTGCTCCGGTTAAAATTCCTTTGGACGGGGCAGTCTGGATTTTGAACTCCAGGTTTTCTTCTTCGGCGTCATAGCCGACTAAGTGGATGACGGTTGACGTGTTTTTCACGAGCGCCGCCTTCTGGTTTGCGGTGACCGGAGCGTCGTTGAGGGAGGAGACGATGACGCGGATGGTGGCCAGGTTTGAATCGGCCAAACCGTCGTTTGCCCGGAAGGTGAAGCTGTCGTCGCCGGAAAACTCCAGATGGGGGACGTAGGTGATTTTGTTGCCCTCCTGGAATAGTTTGCCGTGGGCTGGGGAATCGATGATTTTGTATGTCAGTGGATCCTTGTCTTTGTCTCTGGCCTTGAGATAGATGGTTTTTGGGGAGTCTTCGGTAATTTTGACTGTCTGGTCGTTGGCGACGGGGTCGTTATTGCGTCGGTATCCCCCCTCCGTTGGCCGGTACCTGGAGGATGATGTCGATTTTGAAGACGATGAAGAATAATGGGAACGGTGCGATGAATGGGAGCGATGGGAGCTGTGCGATCTATGCGAGCTATGGGAGCGGTGGGCGGTCATGCCGCTGAAATCGTCGCTGAATAATGTTTTGGCATGTTCCAGATAGAGCATCTGGTCATCCGTTGTGTCATCCCGCCGGAAGGATTGGGGCTCCGGCGCCGAATCGGTGCTCGCGGCGGGGAATAGACCCAACGATGAGAGTAAACCCATCCCGACACCAAAACCTTTCTTCCAGAATTTTTTCATGTCCGCGCTCTCCTTACCCGATCTTATGTTCCAATTGTAATGCAACGGCTGGCGGCTTGTCAATCCATAATATTGTGATATTGGCCCTAACGAACCGATGCGCGTTTGCCGGAAGTCGTTTTTCAGAGTCAGTTTGACTTGTCTTGAAAGGCAATTCTCAAGAAAAGAAAAATAATTTTAAAATCACGCGGGATCTCCGTCTATTCATGTGTAGCTGGAAAGCTTCAAAAAAAACCTCTGGGGCCCCGGGGGAACAAAAAATCACAAAAATAGGAGATCAAATTATGACCAACAAAAAATCAAACATCAAACTTTCTCTGAGCAAAATTTCGATTGCCAACCTCGGGACCCTGGATCAGTCTGACATGTTACACATCGCCGGCGGCTCCGATGTCAACTCCAACAATCCCACGATTGTTCCTATCAATTGCCAGCCCTAAATTCTAAAAATCCAAAAAAGGCCGGACTTAAGTCCGGCCTTTTTTATTTACCATTAGTTTCATTACTGAAAGAAAAAAAAATAACAGTGGGCGTTGAAATTGGTTTGTATTTGATTTATGATATAAAATATTACCTGCTACATATTCTAGTAAAGGAAACTGATGCGAGTATACAGAGATTATTTTTTTTCAAAACATTGTCTACGAATAATAATTGGGGTAATTTGGTTCGTTATTCTTGTCGCTTGCAATAAAGGCTACCTATGGTCTCTTGACAAGAACGTTCCAATTGATGGTTACCTTGTTGACAATTGGACTGTCGCTGAGAGTCCTCAATTAAAAGGGACTCTTTCTATCACTCAAACAGGCGATGGTTTTTTATGGATTGCCACTGAAAAAAGTTTGATTCGTTATGATGGGATTAATTTTACTTCGATTCCATATGTTCCAGGGGAAAATAACCTGGAATTGGAGAACATTACACCGGAAGCGTTATACACTGACCGAAACGGTACTTTATGGATAGGTAGCGTTTCAGGTTTGACATCTTATCGGTACCACAATGGGAAATTCAAGACCTTTACGGCAGCCGATGGAATGACGTCCGATAGGATCCGTTTCATAACCGAAGATAACGCAGGCAATGTTTGGCTCGGTTTTTACTCCAGTTATGTAAATCGATTGTTTGACGATAGATTTGTTTCATTTGATAAAACCAATGGGTTAAAAGACAAGAAAGTAAACGCAATTATAAACTGGAAGAATGATAGTTTACTGTTTGGTACCAGGGAGAATGGCTTATTTATATACAAAGACGAAACATTTTCGTCTTTAAAAATTCCCTGTTTGAATAAAAGGCAAATTATAAAATTACATGTAGATCGGTCTGGAGATCTATGGATTGGCTCGAACGACGGCCTTTTTAGATTTATTCGCTCAAATGTGAACGAATATATTCGATATTCTGCTGAAAACGAGCTTTCCGGTAACTTCGTATCCGCCATCGAAGAAGATGAAGACGGGAATTTGTGGGTCGGTACTTTTCCCGGAGGGATCAATAGGATTCAGAGAAAATCAGATGGACGTCTTTTTTTTGAATCGATGTTTCAGTCTATTTCGGTTTTATGCCTATTTGTGGACCGTGAAAATTGTTTGTGGATCGGCACTCTTGATTCGGGGCTTTTTAGATTAAAGGATAGAAAATTATTTAGCTTCACTCCTTTAAAATCTTATCCACAAGAAACTATTTTTTCTATTTACCAAAATTCCAATGGAGTATCCTGGATCGGTACTTCAAATGGTAAGGTATTTCGATTTGAATCAAATCAAGTACTTCCTATCAAGTTACCTTCAGTTTTGGATGGAACGAATATCATAGCCTTGAATGAAGATGTGAACGGTTCGTTATGGCTGGGGACGAATGGTAAGGGAGTGTTTTTCCAAAAAGAAGGCGAATGGCGTCAAATTCATTCCGAGGATGGCCTATCCGATGATCTTGTAACTTCAATTTTCTGGGATTCCAGGAATGTCTCGTGGATTGGCACATTTGATGGAGTGAATATTCAAAAAACAAGAGATGGGGAAATAGTTAACTTCAGAAATAATGACGGATTGCTGGGGAAAATTGTACATTTTGTATTTGAAGACCAATCAAGAAATATTTGGATTGCCACGGACAAAGGACTGACCTATATAGAAAATGGTGATATTTCAAGCGCAAAAATTGGGCATTTTCTTGAAGATTTCTCTGTAACAAGCATCAGGCAGGATTTGTTGAGTACAGATGACAACAATGAGAAAGTTTTTTGGGTTGCCACCTATGGAGGTGGGTTGAAGAGGCTTTCCATTGGCAAGGATTCAGGAAAAGTATTTTCATTTTCTCAACTCGAAGGTATTCCAACAAATCTTTTATCTCAATTCTTTGAAGATAAATATGGTTATTTCTGGATCATGAGCGATATTGGTGTTCTTAGAGTGAGTAAAAATATGTTGAATACATTCGCAAAGAACGGAGGGGAGTTGGTGCCATGTAGAATTTATGGAGAGTCTGAAGGTGTCGAGGCTTTTAATTTTATTGAATTCTCCAGGTATTTAGCGTTGGAGACAAATAACGGTGATTTTTGGTTTGCAAATAAAAAAGAAATTTTAGAAATTAATCCTTCTGAAGTCAAGATAAACAATATCCCGCCTACTGTTTTAATCGAATCTGTGTTGCGGGAGGAGATAGCGGTTCCTTTAAAGCGGGATCCTCTGGAAAATGTTTTCAAGGGCAAAACGGATTGGAATTTTCGCTTTACATCTCCTTCATTGGTGGCGCCGGAAAAGGTAAGGTTTAAATACAGACTGAGCGGTTTGAATGAAGAATGGGAACACTTGCCCTTCAAGTCAGATAGAAAGGCGATGTTCAAAAATCTTGAGGCTGGCGAATATAAATTCGAGGTGTTTGCCTGTAACGCGGACGGAATTTGGTCTGCCGAGCCGGCGTCGTTTGCTTTTACTGTGGATTTATTCTTTAGCGAAACCATGACTTTTAAAGTTTTGCTCGGCCTGGTTTTTATGGGGTTGATCGGGCTTACGATCTATTTTTATTTACTTTTGCAAAAAAAACCCGAGGAAAACCGTCCACCTCCGTACCAGAGCGCTCAACCGCTTCATCCGGATTTCGCCAGAGAGTGTCTCAAGAAGTTGGAGCACCAGATGAAAGTGGAAAAAATATACACAGACCCTGATCTCAATTTGAAAAAATTGGCGGATAGTATCAAAGTTAATACCCACCAATTGTCCCGCTTGCTAAACGACAATCTCAATAGCGGTTTTGCCGAATATATCAACTCCCACCGTATCGATGAGGCGAAGGCGATCCTCGCTGATCCCGAAAAGTCCAAAGAAAAGATCACCACCATCGCCCTCGATGTCGGCTTCAATACCATGCCCGCTTTCTACAACGCCTTCAAAAAATACACCGACCAGACCCCCAGCGCCTATAAAAAAGCGATGAAAAAAAAGAAAAAGTAAATTCTTATAAAAATTTACTAAATGAAAATTGCTCACAGTCATAGTTGTGGGATTCTCGTCTAAACATTTATCAATCTGAATTCATTGTCCTCCTGAAAATGGTACACCAATGATTGCAAAGTAATTTGTAAATTTTTGTAGGGAGAAACTATGAGTATTAAAAAAAATGTTTTGAATGCGTGTATGTTACTGGTTATTTTGTTTTCTTTGACTAATTGTGGTATGTATATACCGCCAACTTTCACATATCCGGGGGCCAACCCTTCGGTTGAATACAATTTTGATTATCAACCGGAGGTCGGAAGAAAATTGGAAAAACCTCTGACTTTACTGATGGTAAAGGGAGAGAGTAAATTCGATTTTCCCGTAAAACTCAAACTTGGCAAAAATTTTACCGGTGTTACCAATGATGTGAAGGAAAATTTTAATAAAATCGCGGACAGCTATTCGTCGGCAATTATTGACGATTTCAAAGAAATGGTTACCAGTCAGGGATTTCGAATTCAGGGGACGTTACTGAAACAAAATGAGGTTACATGGCCTCAGCGGGAGCAAAGCGATTTTTGTTTAATGCCGAATGTCGATGTCTATATTTCGGATCAGATCCTTTCCACTTGTTTGCCATCGCAGGGTTTGAAAGATGCGTTGATGACAAATAAAGTCACTCCTGGTTTAGTCTCCGGTAAATTATCTGTCAAGGCTCGCATTAAACTTGACATATTTGAACCGTTATCCTGGCAGTTACTCTGGACGAAGTCAATTGAAACAGAGCAGCTTTCGATGGAATACTCCTATAAATGGAACTATACCGATACGCAAGGTAGAAGTTTTGTGGTGGGAGAGGATTCAAGGCCTCAGATTATCGCTAAAGTGTTGCAAGATACCTATAAAGAAACGATGGATAAGTTGTTCGTCTATCTAGATCCCAGTGAACTGGCAGCGTTGAATAAGCAGGCGCAGGAATTGAGGAAAAAAACTCATGGTTTGATGAAATAGCGCTTCAAGAAAGAAGAGCTATCGGTAGATTGAATTTGTTTCGATTTTGGAGGTAACATGACATCATTTGAAGACGAAAAAAGAAGAATTGTTCAAGAGGCGAAGATTAGAGATGATCTGAAGGGGAAAGATCCTGGTGTCGCCATTCTTCTTTCATTTTTCTTGCCGGGTTTGGGCGATCTGTATTGTGGAAGTTGGGTAAAGGCAATAATTTTCTTTATCCTGGACATCTTGAATTTGTTCCTTGTATTTTTTGGCGTTGGTGTTATTTTTCATGGGATAGTTTGGTTTTTCGGTCTTATATCTGCAAGTCTTTCAGCTAAAAAATCTGCTAGCAGGAAAATACAGCGGCTTGGGCGGTCGTTGTCCGAACAATCCTAGAATAACGCTCGATTAACTTCATTCTCTGAATTGAAGCAGATACATAATTAAGAGAATGTGTATCTGCTTCCCCCCCCCAAAAAAAAATGTAAAGATTTATCAATCCTTATGAATATGCCTTGGATTTGTGATATTTTTGTGGTGGATGTGGGATGAATTGGTAAATAAAAGAGGGAAAATGTTATAAATAGTGTTGGGGTATTGAGATGAATAGGTGGTTTTTTTTCGTTTTAAGTTTGATTATTCTAATCGGTCTTCCAATGGATTTGGAACCCGCAAAGAAGGTTAACCGGGTTGCTCTCGTAATCGGCAATAATTCTTATGGGAAATATTCTCTGAGGAATTGTTTGAATGATGCGAGGGATATGAGGGCAGCTCTGGGGAAACTGGGTTTTTATGTAATGGCGGGTGGCGATGATGTGGATAAGTTTACAATGGAGAGACTGATACGGGGGTTGGGTAAAAAGTTGGAGAGCGGTGGTGTTGGATTGTTTTATTACGCTGGACACGCTGTTGAGTTTCAGGGCGTCAATTATTTGCTTCCCATAGGCAGTGAAATCGATACGAGGAATGAGGGCGAGCTCAATGTAAAGGCTGTCAATGCGACTGTGGTGATTGGGGAATTGGAGAGGGCTGCCAACGACTTAAACATCTTGATTCTCGACGCTTGCCGGCTTGACCCGTCCAGGCGCAGTTATGGTTGGTATTCAAGAGGAGTTGAGAAATTGGTTCCTCCTGAAAAAAGCAAATTCGGTAGTGTGATCATCTACGCCACTGCTCCAGGGAAATTCGCCAATGACGGCATAGGCCGTAATGG
>JAHELQ010000005.1 GCA_024644125.1 Candidatus Aminicenantota bacterium
CCACAGCAAAATAATAGGCGGTGATGGCGATGCGCCGCTCGAGCATGTTTTTGACAGGATTTTCTATGGAGAAACGGAAACAAATCCTGAACTGAAAAACCTTAGAGGACAGGTTTTAAAACACTACGATACCGGCGGATTGATAGAAACGCCTGAATACGATTTCAAAGGTCAACCCTTATCAACCACCCGAAAATTATTTAAATATTATAAAAGTGTAGCCAACTGGATAGATGCCAAACTAATCTCAGACCTTGAAGCTACCCCATATACTTTTGTTACTGAAGCAGATGCGCTAGGAAGGATAACGAAACAAATTGCTCCTGATGGCAGCATTATTAAACCTTCGTATAACGAAACAGGATTTCTTAATGGCGAAACAGTAGCCCATGCTGATGCGGCAATCACTACGACCTACATCAAAGACGTTGACTACAACGAAAAAGGGCAGCGCAATAAGATCATTTATGGCAACGATTTTTTTAGCAAATTTTATTATGACACTCACACTTTTCGACTAAATCGACTGGAAACCAAAAGACAAAACAATAACTCACTGCAGGATTTGTATTATACCTATGATCCGGTTGGGAATCTCAGCCATATAGAAGATAAAAACATCCCAGTCGAATTCTTTAATAATGAAAAAATCACAGGTATTTCCACTTACACATACGATGCTCTCTATCGCCTGGTGGAAGCCGCCGGCAGGGAAAACAACGCCTCGCCTTCTTTCGGCAACAAAGACAACTGGAACGATGCCCCATTCATGCACCGGTTGAATCCGGGCGATCCAATGGCTCAGAGGAAATATACACAACAATATAAATACGACGCAGTTGGCAATATTTTGGAAATGAAGCATCAGGCGGTCGGGAATAATTGGACGAGAGACTACAGCTACCAGGATACCAACAATCGATTGACGAGTACTGACGTGGGCTCAAATACATACATTTACGCACATCACGCTCAACATGGTTTTATGACCGCCATGCCTCATTTGGAGGAAATGGGCTGGAACTTTAAGGAAGAACTGGTAAAAAGCATACGCCAGAGACGCACTGACGGTGGTTCGCCGGAAAGCACTTTTTACCAATACGATGGAGAGGGGAAACGCATAAGGAAAATTACTGAAAACCAGGCAAATGCAGGTAAAGTCCCAACCAAAAAATCAGAACGAATTTATCTAGCAAGTTACGAAGTCTATAAAAAACACAGCGGAACAGATGCGGGATTAGAACGAAACAGCCTAAGTCTGATGGATGAAGAACACCGTTTCGTAATTATTGAGACCCGCAACGATATAGATGATGGTACGGCAAAACACCTTGTACGTTACCAATTGTATAACCATCTCGGTTCCGCCAATTTAGAATTAGACGGTACTAGGGAAGCTAAAGTTATTTCTTATGAAGAATACCATCCATACGGTACTACCGCCTATCAGGCTAAAAATGCCGGCATAAAATCTGCTGCCAAACGTTATCGATATACAGGCATGGAGAGGGATGAAGAGAGTGGGTTGGAGTATCACAGCGCAAGGTATTATCTCCCGTGGCTAGGAAGATGGCTGTCATGCGACCCTTTATATAGGATCGATTCTCCAGATGAGAAAAATGCTTCTAAAAGTAAATCTCCTGCGTATAATGAACGTGGAGGAGGGTGGAATGACGCAGTTCGCATTGTACCAGACAAATTTGCAAAAAAGAAATTAGCGAAGAAGAATGGAAAGTACAACTTAAAAAAAAGTGGTTCCGCTATAACATCGGGAAACAATTTTAAAGAGGTATCAAATAAGGATAAATCGGAAAATGATAGAAATGTATTCGATTACAAAAAAATTTTCAATCAACCGGATATTGGGTTATATAATTACGCTAACAACAATCCTATAATTTATACCGATCCAACTGGCCGGGCGGCCATTTTACAATGGTTTTCCGATAAGTTTAAGGAAGCTCCTTGGTATGGCAAAGTATTACTTACTTTATTTGCGCCGCTATTCTACGTGATACACGTTGCTGTTAATTTGATATTGCTGGTTGCTTCAACATTAATCCAGCCGTTTTTCTGGCTTGATTATTCATGGGGTGCATCGAATACAGCTATAGGACTTACATTTGGCGCTATACTTATACTATTTGGTGGTCATGTTGGCGGTGACTTTGGGAAAACAGCGAGGGTACATATGCCTGAGTGGATGGGGCGTCAGGGAGGCATGTCGTTGGGGCCGGTAATTATTGGTGATTACAAATTCAAAGATTGGAAACATGAATATGGACATACATGGCAAAGCAGAATACTTGGACCCTTATATTTACCAGTTATAGCTCTCCCAAGTTTTATTAGCGCCTCATCTAGAACTCAGGCTAAACATAAAACCTTATATACCGAACGTTGGGCGGAAAAGTGGAAGACATGGCCGTAATTATTTTAATTGGTAAAAATATGAGGGCGCAGGTGAAGCATTAAATTTTTGTTCGGTTAGAATGCAGGGCTGACCAGCTACCTTTCATCGACCGTTCATTTCAAATATATAAAGGAATTAAATAAATCAAATCGGAGGGAAAAATCATGGCAAACCAAATAAAAAACCAAAGGTCGCGACTTGTTGTCGGACGAGTGGCAGACAAGCTTAGCCGTCCCCTGGCGAATCTCATTGTACGAGCGTATGATCGAGATATGCGTCATGAGGAGTTGTTGGGAGAAAGCATTACGGATAAATTCGGAAAATATGAAATAGCATGGTCGCACAGCCAACTAAACGGGAGAGGTAGAAAAGAGGCGGATATTGCTATAAAAGTTCTAACGGGCGCAAAGAAAAACCTGCTGTTCGCTTCGGATATGGACTCTGTAAGATTTAACGCGTCGGAACGGGAGGAGATCAATATAACTATTGAAACGCCTATCGATCCAGAAATCGTTGAGTTTGATTTTATCGAAAAAGAGGTCAAGTCTCTTGCCAAGAAAATCGCGATCGCCGATTTGCGAGAGGATGAAAAACACAGGGATATTACATTTCTCTCCAGGGAGATGAAGGTGCTGGCGGTAAAAATCGAGCATGTGATTGTGGCTCACCGACTGAGTGGAATATCTAAAATTGATCCGGCGTTTTTCTATGCGTTGCTCAGGAAAAACACTATGTTGAAAAGCGAACTTGTCCATCCACTCACCGCCCGGCTTATGGTTGATATCAATACGGACATTCAGCCTCTGCTTTACGATATTGCTTTGACTGACATAAAAATCATTCAGCGCGATGTTGAATCCGCCGCCAAAGAAATGACAATCGCCGGAAGCGTCGCCAAAGAATGGAAGGGATATGTACAAAGTTTGCAGCGTTACAGAGCCGAAGCGGAAGAGTACTACAAAAAAGAGCATACTCAGAAAGTGGTGAGGGTTATCGCCGATTTTGTGCTGGAAAATAAATTAGATAAGATACGCGAAATTTTTGAGCAGAACAAAAATGATATGAATGCATTTCTTAAAAAAATAAAAGATAAATCATTGTTTAAAAGCAAGGCGAAGGCAATGGATGCTAAAACATTGCTGGCTTTGGCAAGCGCGATCGGATTTGACGATGTTATTATCACGCAGATAAAAGAATCTCGAAAGATAAGCAGACCCGAAGATGTTAAAAAATTGGCGGCGTTAAACAAAGCCGGTTGGAAAGATGAACTTGAAAAGGCTTCAAATAAAATCACTATTGCCGGAATGCCATTGGATAAAAGCTTAATTGAACTGCGCGCCTCATCCCTGGCCCGTAAAATGGAAAAAGAATATCCTACAGTGGCGTTTGCCGCACAATTGGGAAGAGAGAAAAATAATGTTCTTGAAAACCAAAAAGAGATTGCCGAGTTTTTTACCAAGTATGATGACTTTGATTTGCAGCACAGCAATATTGATCTTTTCATGGAAAAGAAAAAAATACCCTCCCTAAAAAAGAATCTCATTCACCAGGAGCTAAAAACGGTTCAGCGAATTTTTAAATTGGTCCCTCACTATGGGAAAGTCAATGTCTTGTTGAGTAAAAACATTCATTCAGCTCAAAGCATCACGGCGCTAGGGGAAATCCGTTTTGTCAACGAGGTCGCTATGGAAGCGGGAATCAACGCCGCGGAAGCCAGGACTATTTTCAGAAAGGCGGAAAAAATCAGCGCCGCCGCCATGCTTATCGTTGGTGAGCTGCAGGATACCATGCGCTCGGCAAATATCCCCGCTTTAAAAATGAAATCTCTATCCAAAAATCTGGAGGCTATAACCGGTGACTTCCCCAACTTGAAATCTTTGTTCAAGCTGACGGATATCTGTGAATGTAAACATTGCAGATCAGTATATAGCCCGGCGGCGTATCTGGTTGAAATATTGGAGTTTTTAGATAAAAGGAGTGTTACGGACTTAACTGTAACACCCCATGTGACCACGAATTTGGCCAAGGATGTGTTATTCGAGCGCAGACCGGACCTGGGGGAAATAGATCTTGGTTGCGAAAACGCCCTTACGCCTGTGCCATACATTGATTTGGCGTGTGAGCTGTTAGAGGAGACCATCGCCCCTGATCCTGGCATAGACTATACAGGGAATCTTTCAGATGGTGCGAATCCGTTGACAGGCAAAATCTCAAACGCTTTGCTCAATACGCTCACAGCGGCGGGCCTTCCAGTGACCGGTCAAGCTCAGATTTTTGAAACCGAAGCAACAACAGGAACTTCAAGCACCTTGCCCCATTATTTGCGGGACAAGAAAGTCGTGTGCAAAATCATTAACACAGCGGGAAATCAATATAAAGTTTTTCAGTTGCGGCAAACGCTGTCCACTGCTGAAGAATTGGCGGCGGCGCCGGAGTATATAAACGCGAACGCTTATAATGCTCTAAAAACCAATAAATATGCTTTCAAGCTGCCTTTTGACCTTGATCATACTGAAAGCGCCGCTTATTTCAACCGGTTTGGTATCTCACGCTCGAAATTGATGGAGGACTTTCAATCGGCCGGCAGTCCTTCCGATGAAGCAATCGCTGCAGAGCTCATAGGCTTTTCCGATGCCGAAAGGATGTTGGTTGTCGCGCCCGATTCGGCCAATCAACAACACTATTGGAATACAAGTTCCGCTATCGCTTCAGATGAGATGAAGGTGGTGGACGTTTTTTTGAATAAAACCGGACTGACATATAAAGAGCTTGATTTGTTGTTAAGATTGGAGTTTATTGACTCAGCGGATAATCTTTTCATTAAACATCTTGACGTTTCGTGCGATACCGAACAAAAAGAAATTGCAAATCTTAATGACGAAGGATTGGATAGAATCCATCGTTTTCTCAGGCTGCGAAAGAAAACCGGCTGGACATTCGATATGTTGGACCAGGTTGCTATTCAGGGCAAGCTAGGCTTCGGTCAAATGAATGACGCATGCCTTGTCAATGCCGCATTGTTGATAAAGATTTCAGAAAAGACGGGCATTAAGATCGATGAACTAATCGGTTTTTTTGGAGAATTTCCTCATGAAGAATTGACAGAGACAGGTCCAACCCCGCTTTATCAGCAGTTTTTTCAGGACAAGGCTAAAAATGGTTTTGTCGATGAGAATCTGGCGCCATCAAAAGTGGACGGTTCTCAATTGTTGAGCGCTGTTAGATCGAGCATATCCGTCTGCTTGCAACTAAAGGAGCAAGATCTGGATAAATTGTTGCCGCTCTTGCCTGATGCAAACTTGACGTTTTCAAATTTAAGTTTTCTCTTTGCCGGTTCACGGTTGATGAAAAAACTGAAATTCAGCGCGGATGATTTTGTAATCCTAGTCCAGCTCACTGGAATAGATATTCAAGCCTCCCCTAAAAAGATGTTGGAGTTTGTCGAAACGGTCAAACTGGCGCAGAATGTGCCGCTAAAACTTGTAGATGTTCAGTTCATGCTCCAGCATAAGGCCGGTAATTTAGCTGATCGGGAGATCAAAGCAGAAAAAATCAAGGCCTTACTCGAAAAATTGCAAAAAGATTACCAGGCCAATTACAATGTGTATAAATCCCCGTTTGACGTTAATTTATCGGCTGACGAGCAGAAAGAAACATTGCAAACAACATTATCCAAACTTGCCGGCATTGAAGAAGACGAAGTAAAGACCTTTGTTAAATTCATTGATAGAGCCTGGACATCGGCGACAAACGCGAAAACCTTCACCGAAAACAATCTGGGCGGTCTGTTTGACACGACTGCGATTAAAGTTGGCATAGACACTTTGGCGGCTGCGCCTGGGCCGGATATTAGCGCTGAGCAAAAGGATCTAATAAAGACCTTTTTGGATTCAATCGCAATGTATCAACTAAGCGTCGGCAAACAATCTATCCTTGAACAAACGCTTACCAAAACTTTTAAAGCGAATTCAGATATAGTGAAGATTGTGCTGAAGAATGCTAGCCTGAAGCAACCGACTCCCGTGGTGGGTCTCATATCGGATTTGCTTCTTTCCGACACGCTGATCGATATGGTCAATCCCACTCCGGTGTTGCCGCCCATTACAAGCACCCAGTTTGGAGATCAGTTCAGAGCCGTTCGGTTGTTGCATAAACTGTTCCCGTTAATCGACTCCTTTGAATTAACCGCCCGGGAAATAGAGTGGTTTTTTGAAAACAATGCCGCGTTGGGTTGGTTTGAATTGGATAGTATACCGTATGAAGCGGGGCAAAACTCCATCGATTATCTCACTTTCCTCGCCTTTACTAGAATGGCGGATTTAGCGAAACAATTGACCCCAATACCTAATCCTTCTGACGCCGAGTATCCCATTACCTTTCTCTTTATCGCCGATATGCTTGTGCCTGGCAGCGGCGCCACTCGTGCTCAATTTTTGGAGGCATTTTCGTTGCTGACTGGATATAATAAAGATGATTTGGACGCCATTGACGGGCACATATTCCCGGTTTTCGATCTGGCCAATTACACTGATCCGGAAACCTGGAAGAAGATTGCCATGTGTGCCGAGCATTTAAGAAAATTGGGTTCGACGGTCGCGCAGGTGATGGAGTATATCAAACCGGCTTTGACAGGCGCTGATGTAAACCTCTTGCGCGTCGCGTTGAAAGCGCGATATGATGAAGATACCTGGCTAACCACGCTGAAAGAGATAATGGACGCAATTCGTCCGCAAAAAAGGGACGCGCTGGTCGCTTACCTGTTAGCGGTCAACCCGCAGATGAAGGATGAAAATGACCTTTATGATTATTTTTTGGTTGATGTGGAAATGGAGGCTTGCATGCCTTCCTCCAGGATTGTACAAGCCCATGGCACTGTTCAGCTTTTTGTGCAGCGATGTT
Organism: Candidatus Aminicenantota bacterium; assembly: GCA_024644125.1. Classification (GTDB taxonomy): domain Bacteria; phylum Acidobacteriota; class Aminicenantia; order UBA2199; family UBA2199; genus JAHELQ01. The sequence continues at coordinate 7,313 of JAHELQ010000005.1, forward strand.
TAATGGGATTGGAGCCAAAAGCGGCCGCTGACGTCAACAACGACAAAAGTTGGGAACAGTGGAAATGGATGAAAAATTACCGGGTGTGGGAAGCGAATCGCAAGGTTTTCCTCTACCCTGAAAACTGGATAGAAGCGGAGCTTAGAGATGACAAATCATTCTTGTTCTCAGAGCTGGAAAATGAGTTGCTTCAAAACGAACTCACCGAATTCACCGCGGAAGACGCTTTGGTCAAGTATCTCGAGAAATTGGACAATATCGCGTTTCTCGAAGTTATGGCCACCTGGTATCAATCGGATATTAAAACCATGCATGTTTTCGCCCGGACTAAAGGTGGGGATCCGGCGATCTATTACTATCGTAGATTTGAGGAAGAACGTTATTGGACGCCATGGGAAAAAGTCGAGCTGGATATTACCGGTGACCACCTTCTGGCATTTGTTCGTAACAATCGTTTAAATCTCGCCTGGCCGGTGTTTAGCGACGTGCCGGATCCGAATCCAAAATCAACGATACCCAGTACCACCCAGGGTACTGTCGTGGACAATGACAAACCCAGAAAAAAACTGAAAATTCAACTGGCAATCAGTGAATTCGCCAATGAAAAATGGCAGCCGAAGAAGATTTCTAGCGATGGGATATTGACGCCCTCGGATTTTACGACTGATGAAAATGCGCTGCGAAGAAACATCTATAATTTGTTCTATTTTGAGTGGGGCAAACAGATTTGGCTTTTCAGCACAAATACCATGAAGGGCCTTTATGAAACTCATGAGTTAAATGGCATCTTTAATATTGCCGGATGCAAGGGCTACCCCGAGCTAGCCTTTCAGGGAAACCGATACTTTCCTGATTTTCTGCCGGACTTTAAAGGCACCTGGTTAAAATCGCAACGCTATAATGAGCTGAATCAAGTGCCGCCCGACGATCTTGCCGTTAGAAATGGAATTGTCTTTTTCGACTTCCTCGAAATTTTAGGAAAGACACCCGGAAATTTCAGGTTGTCTTACCCTCACCAAATAACGATCATCGATAGTGTCGCAATGATTTTTCAATACATCATGATGCTTGTGTACGGAGTCGATGCTACCACCACATCCAGCTTGGCTTATCTGGAACGCGCACTCAAATTGCCCATGGGAACGTTGCTTCCATATTTCAAGGAAGACAGTGACCATGCTTATGTGATTATTCCCGGTTTTTATGAGCGAGACAATGATGATTTGGGGGTTGTCGGCAGAACAGGCTCCAATGTTTTGGAACTCATTGAAGATATAATCGCCCTGATGAAAAAATATATATCCAAATATGAAAAAAAACCGGATATACAGGCATTGATCAAGGAGTTATTGAAAGACAATGATTACCATGAAATCGTGGCTGAACTGCGAGTTTATCGAGGCCTGGGGTATGGTGAGCAATTTAAAAACATGTATCATCCAATGGTATGTCCGCTACGATCCACGCTTTACCGGGACGGTATACCCGAGTTGATGAAGCGGGAAACCCAGATGCAGATCTCGACATTCAACTTTGAAACTCATTACAATCCCAATAGCCTGGTTGTACCCAAAACGTATATCTCCAGCATCGGCGGGACAAAAATCCTCACCTATCCTGTCGAGGATTTGGATTTCGGCAGCGACGGCTCCTATAGCGGATATAACTGGGAATTGTTTTTCCATGTACCATTTTTATTGGCGACCCGATTGACAAGAAACCAACGTTTCGAAGAGGCGTCAACCTGGTTCCACTACATGTTTAACCCAACCGGCGCGCTTGATGGCGATGCCCCCCAGAAATACTGGGTGACTAAACCTTTTTACCTCACCCATGATACGGATTACATCAAACAACGGATCGATACATTGCTTAACAATATCGCCGATCCGTTAACACCTGAAAGAAAGGAGTTGGAGTTTGCTATCGGCCAATGGAGAAAAAAGCCATTTAAGCCGCATGTCATTGCCAGATTTAGACCGGTGGCGTATCAAAAAGCGCTGTTGATGAAATATATCGACAACCTCATCGAGTGGGGCGATTATTTATTCAGGCAAGACACAATGGAATCAGTTGTGCAGGCGACTCAGATGTACATATTGGCTGATAAGTTATTGGGCCCCAAACCCCGGATAGTTCCGTCTCCGGTTAAGGCGCCTTATGAAACCTACAATCAATTAGAGGCAAAGATCGGTTCATTCGGAAACGCGTTGGTTGATTTGGAGAATATTCTGCCTGACTTATCCTGGCTTCCGGAAGGGGGAGATGAGCTGCCCCCAGCGCCGATTACGTTATCCATGCTTTATTTTTGCATCCCTCAAAATGAAAAAATGCTGGAATATTGGGATCGAATTGCCGACCGGTTGTTTAAGATCCGTCATTGCCAAAACATCGATGGCATTGAGCGCACGTTGGCTCTATTCGCGCCGCCAATTGACCCGGGCATGCTGGTTAGAGCGGCGGCTTCGGGGCTTGATATTTCATCCATTCTCGCGGGTATTAACGCTCCTGCGCCATATTACCGTTTTAATGTGCTTGCTCAAAAAGCGACAGAACTGGCGCAAGAGGTCCGTAGCTTAGGCGGTTCATTGCTGCAAACGCTGGAAAAGAAGGATGCTGAAGCGATGTTTTTATTGCGCAGCGAATTGGAAATAAAAGTGTTGAACGCAATAAAAGATATGAAGACGTTACAAATAAAGGAAGCCAATGAACAGATTGAGGTTCTGAAAAGAACAAAGGCGGTTATTGAAGAGAGGAATAAATATTTTACATCAATTGAAAAGATAATCTCAAACGAACAGTTGAATTTGGATAAATTGAGCGAGAGTCATGATTATCAGATGGCTTCTCAAATAATTCAGGCAACCGCCGGGGTCCTGGCTTTAATTCCCGACTTAGTGATAGGCGCTTCCGGCTTTGGGGGGAGTCCACACGCCACCGCTAAATGGGGAGGGAGTTTCCTGGCGCACGCCGCAAGCGCGGCGGCTGGGGTGCTCAATGTATTATCAACCGCCGCATCTTATGAGGCAAATCGGGCGTCTATTTTAGGCGGCTATGACAGACGCTTTGATGATTGGAAGCTGCAAGAGCGTCTCGCTAAAAAAGAGATCGTGCAAATTGATAAACAGATAGTCGCTGCGGAAATACGGAAAGAAATTGCAGAAACAGATTTGAAAAATCATGAGCTGCAAATTGACAACGCTAAAAAGAGCGATGAATTTATGCGTTCTAAATTTACCAACAAAGAACTGTATGAATGGATGATCGGGCAAATCAGCGCTGTATATTTCAGAGCGTATCAGTTGGCGCATGATTTTGCCAAAAAGGCGGAGCGAAGCTATCGTTTCGAATTAGGAAACGATGATGTTTTTATTTCCTACGGATATTGGGATAGCATGAAAAAAGGTTTACAAGCGGCCGACCACCTCATTCATGATATCAAGCGAATGGAAACGAGCTATCTGGACAAAAATAAACGGGAATATGAGATTATCAAACATATTTCACTATCCATGTTGGATCCGTTGGCACTGGTGAAATTGAGAGCCACAGGGGTGTGTGATTTTGATATTCCCGAGGTTATATTCGATATGGATCACGCGGGACAATATTTTAGAAGAATCAAGACTGTCAGCCTTAGTTTGCCTTGCATCGCAGGTCCCTACACATCGGTGAGCGCTAAACTTTCGTTGATTAGCAACAGATATAGAAAAAATAAAAATTCCACACCTGTATATGTTGAAGGCGCAGGCAATGATGAGCGCTTTGTGTACAATATCGGCGCCATTCAATCTATTGCCGTCAGTAACGCCCAAAATGACAGCGGTATGTTTGAGTTAAATTTCAGGGACGAACGCTATCTACCGTTTGAGGGGTGCGGTGCCATAAGCACCTGGCGTCTCGAACTTCCAGATGTAGTCAAGCAGTTTGATTATAACACTATTTCCGATGTGCTTTTGCATATGAAATATACAGCCAGAGAAGGAGGCTCAAATCTGAAAACCCTAGCTGTGTCTTCGTTAAAGAGTCAATTGCACGCTATAAAGCAACAACTTAGCCAGACTGGATTGCATATCGCTTTTAACATGAAACATGATATGCCGAATGAATGGCAATTGTTAAAGAAGAATGGCGCAGTTGACATCACCATTGCTAAATCAAGATTGCCATACATGGCTCAAACTATTGCCGCCGCCATAGGAAATGTTGTTTTTATTGCTAAAATAAAAAACAATCCAGCATCGTTTACAATTAAAGTTGATGAAATCGACACAAATCTTTCGGTTGTAGACCAATGGTACCTTTGCAAAGGAAATAATTCCTCGATCATTCTAGATACACCATTTACACTATCAGTGGCTACCGCCCAAATCGCAAACCTTGAAGAATTGGTGATGGTGGTAAAGTATAATTTTTAGTAAACCTCAGATGTAGTTTTCTGTCTTTTTTGCAAGTCCCGCCTTGCAGAAAATACGTCAAGCTGAGTCGATATTGTCAAGAGGGGCAAAACGGAAGTGGGAACATTTGCTTTATTTCACAGGAAATTGGACAAAGCCAATTCACACTTAAGTGTGTAAACCACTGAAATTTCAATGGGATTCCGTATAAATTATCGTTTTCCCAAAAATCTGTCATCAAAACTGTTTTTTCAGATCAAGCCGTTTCGTTATCCTGTTCGTCCTTGCGACATCTAGCGTTCGGACCATTTATCTATGAATCTCGCCCTGTTTTCCTACTTACATGTCCACCGGGGAGGTATATCCGATAGCGCTATGAAGGTCAGAGGGTTTTACTATTCTCCGTTTTTGAGCGCTTTGTTCAACGACAACTATCTTTTCCCTTTGGCGACAATGATTTAAAGTTTTCGCGTCGCGTAACCGACGTGAAAGCTTTAAATCATTGTCGCTGAACACGGAATCGTCAAAGATTGGCTCCTTCAAAAAATCTACACAACCTTCAACAAGCCCCCGGATTGAAGGGGGGAGGGATCACTCGGCTTCCTGGTCTTTTTTCTTTAGCAATCGCTTGATCATCAGGGCTTCGGCGCTGAGGAGGAAGGCGCTTTCGGGTACTGTGAGGAGGGAGTCGAAGTCGGAGTAGTCGATGTCCGGTTATCCAGCCTCTGAACTCTTCGCCGGGCGTCGATGGCATGGGGGCGGAAGCTATAATTTGGGCAGGATGTGTAGGATTCATCGGGTTTCGAGTCACAGATCGAGATGAACGAATCGCGGAATTGCTGTCGGGTATCGCGGTTTATCCGGGGCGAATAGCGGTTTTAAGTCGTAGTGTCGCGGTTTTTCGACCCGGTATCGCAGATTGATCTTCGTGTGGCGCGATACGCACATCGTATGGCGCATCGTCCACACATTGTGGTGCATCGCCCACACCCTGTGGCGTTTCACCACAAATTGGCGGCGTGAAGCGTCTTTCGACCGAGGCGAACCGGGCTTCGGGAACCAACATCTACCTGTCCCCAGTCATTTCCCTGTTTGAAAATCTTCCCTTTGCTGATTCGAGAAAAAAAAATCTTTTGCCCATGTATGTCGATAGAGCCAAAATTAAGACATTCGACGGGAAATCATAAAAGGCAATCACCAAAAGCGTTTCGGTTATCTTGTACTCAACTGAAAACTCTATCTTGTCAGATACATTGGGCGCTTACATAAAAAAAGCCATGCACAAAAAAAGACTTCCCGCAACTTGACATAACTTTTACATTATGTGAAAATAATGGCTTCATAAAGGAAAATATCTTTTAAGCGGGAAACAAAGGGCCTTTAAGGTAAAAAAACAATAAAATCAGGAGGGAATAATGCTTAGGGAATTAGCAACATATAAATTGAACAAAATAGAGGAAAAAGGGATATGGGCAGGCAATGTACCAGTTGAATGTTTGGGAAGTTGCAGCACCTGCGGAGGTCTAGGAAGCAAGGAAAATGAAAGCGGTTTCAAAGACGCTGAAAATGCTACTGCATGTTAACATTGTAATAGCTTTAAATAACTAAAGTTTTTCCTTAAAGGCCTTTTCAAATTATTTTTTAGGAGATTTGTTTTGATAACAATAGAAACTAATAACGCGCAATATGAGTTACCCTCAGAAATCTCACTTGTTATTCCTAAGGATATAAAAATTTCTACATCAAAGTTTGATGTAGGAAAGGATAATTCGCGTTTCACGAAATGTGAAAAGATAACAAAGATATACATAAAAAAGAAAATCGCAAATTGTTCGAACATAGTTTTTGAATTAACACAAGAGTGCAATTTTCGATGTAAATACTGTGCCTATAGTGGGATTTATCCTGAAAATAGAACTCATAAAAGTGAACATATGGATGAAGCAATTGCCAAAGGAGCACTAAAGACTTTTTCTAACATGGTTTTTTCAGGTTCTAGAATCAATAGAAGTAATATTACAATTGGTTTTTATGGGGGAGAGCCGTTATTAAAATTAGACTTAATCAAAAAAATAGTTTATTTTTCAAAATTAGTAAAAGATGAATTTGGACAAGAGCACAAGTGGAGTTATCGCATTGCAACCAACGGGTATTTGTTAACTGCCTCCCAAATAGACTATTTCGTTAAAAATAATTTTTTTTATTGACATAAGCATTGATGGTTCGGAAGAAGAGCATGATAAATTCAGAGTATTGAAAACGGGTAGTTCAACATGGGGCGTTGTTTGGAACAATATAATCTATGTAAAGAAAAAATACCCAGATTTTTTTAATCGAAACGTTAAGTTCCAAATAACAATGCATCCAGATCACAATATTTTGCACTTAGAAAGTTTTTTAAAACATCACAATGATATTTTCAATGAGAATAACACATCATTTTCAGTTTTAAAAATGCATGGATTAGAAGGAGATTTATTTAAAAGTTGGAAATCAAAATATAAGAAGGCGCTTGATAATTTAAGAAAACTTGACAAAAAATTTTGGTTAATTGAAAAACTCCATCCAGGAAAAGCAAAGGATAAATTCTCAGATAGGACATACATATTAAAGCTAAATAATAAATTCACCGGAAATTGTTTCCCCGGAGAGGTCAAAGTCTATGTCAATACAGATGGAAGATTTTCAATATGTGAAAAAATATATCCGGGAAATTATATTGGAGATTATATTAACGGCTTCAACTTTGACACAATTAAAGAACTTGAAAAGAAATGGAACAAACTCATAAGAGAAAGATCATGCTGGCAATGCAATCAATGGTATTTTTGCAATGCTTGTTATGTAAGATGTGAAAAGCAAGGAGACTTTGTAATAAACAGTGATTTTTGCAAAAGAGTTGAAATATCACTCAGAAATTGTCTGTCAGGATATTTAGAATTAGAGGAGATGAAATTTGAAAATAATTCGAACAATAATAATAGTATTACTGATATTATTGACCAACTGTAAACAAATTCCCAACGCCCAAACCAGGGAATTCAATGAGATTCTCAATAGTTCGCCGGTCCAAATAAACCCAAAATTGAAAATAAGACTGAAAAATCAGACTGGAATGGATACACCTCCCAAAATTTTGGTAACTCCAGAAAAAGTATTGATATTCCATTTTGATGCAAACGGCTCGTCTGCCAGGACAATGTACTGCGATACCTACTCTCACCGATTGGATTGGCAATGGAGAAAAGAAATCTTTATCGGGCAAGGCCCTGGTGACGTATCAATAGCGATAAGATTCTTTTTTATCAACAACAGGATATATGCCCTGGATTATGGACTGGATCGCCTTTCTATCTTCGACAGAAATATGAAATTCATAGACATCAAAAAAATTCGCTCAGCAGGTTCCCTAAGCTTATTTTCGAGTGACGGTCGAAAATATCTTTGGATCACGACAGGGAGAAGAAATATTGATATGACAATTTTTCAAAGTAATGTAGGTGGAAGTAGTAACAAGAAATTTGCCTATTTCGGACCTTTCCCAGGGAAAATTGTAGATGATCAAAAAAATTTACTTTATCGCAAATTGCGACCAGATATATTACTATTCAAGCACATGGAAAAAGTATATTGCCTCAATTGCAAAGAATATTCCATCCATCGTATGACCAATACTGGTTATGTGGATTCAATCGTTCATTACAAAATCCCAGTAATTAAATTGTCTACAGAAGAAAATGAAAAAAACATGACCATATTTATTAAAAAGCACCGCATCCGACAGGGAAGACGAAAATGGATATTCGCTCCAATCGTTCAACAGGCAGCAGGTGTTTTATGCTTGAACAAAGGATTTATCGTGTTGCGCCGAGAGAATTATGACCCTGAATGCTATGGTGAAATCCAGGGTGATTACTTTACATACGATCTAATTCCGAAAGGAAAATTTAATGTTCCTTGTTATATCCAATGTAAAAGTGAATTTGGTTTCCACACCCAGCACGTTTGGGGAAACGGAATCTACTTGATTCAACAAGCCGACGACAACGAGGGCTCAGATTGGTTAACTTACTGGGAAGTAGTAGAATGAAAAATTTAGTACTCTCCCCATTCGTCTACAAAGTAAGAGGGGCAAAAAACTACTTGTTCCATGATTTGTACAGAGAAAAAATTTTTCACCTTTCCCTGGAAGATATTAGCATCAGTCAACTAAAAGAGAATCTAATTAGTTCTGGTTTAGCGTTCGAAACAGAAGGAGTAATTCCGTTCAAATATAAAATTGATGCTAATAAAATGAAAAACACAGTTGAATTGATTGAATTAGAAATTCGCTTAACCAATATTTGCTTTGAAAACTGCCCGGATTGTGGTAAACTTTGCGGCTGTTTTCTCAGCGGTGAATCAAACCGTATGACTGAAGATGTTCTTAAATCCATCATTGATAACTTCGGGGAGGGACCAGGAAAAATTCCAGTTAAAAATTTGGTCATTACTGGAGGAAATCCATTCCTAGAGAGAGAGAGCATCGATTTGATCTTTGGGAATATTGATTCTGTTAAAAAATATATTATTTTTAACAAAAGTATGGAGTCGATTTCGCACGACAACTTCACTATCATAAAAAATAGAAAGCGAGGAGTAAGTATATCAGAAGCGGCGTTTGAATGTGACGATTTTTCATTTTTTTTTCGCCAGAATTTACATTCTTGTTGGGGTAAGAAATTATGCATTGACGTAGGAGGAGAAGTCAAACTATGCCAGAGACATTCTTACACATTTGGGAACGTTCTAAATAATAATGTCAAGCAGCTCATTATGAATGGTGTATTTGATCATTATTGGGAGCTAACCAAGGATGAAATAGCGACATGTTGCGACTGTGAATATAGATATTCATGTTTTGAATGTCGGCCTCATATTGAAGCAGACTTAAGATGCATTGAAAAGCCAAAGCAATGTGGATATAATCCCTACACAGGGGAATGGAAAGAACCTATCATTAAAAATATTCTTTGAAATTGCACATAACCTTTTCGATTATTCGCTGCTCCTGCTACCAAAAAAGGTAAGCGCCTAACCACCCCCTTCTTTTCCTCCACCTCATTTTGTGTCAAAGTTTTTTTTTGACAAGAATGTAATGGTCCCCTAAATTTAGACAACACTGTAAGGTGGTGTTAAACTATAATTTAGGAGTAGCGAATGACAAAGGAAAAAAGACAGCACAGCCCGGAGTTCAAAACCAAGGTAGTGCTTGAAGTATTGCGTGAAACCGGAACAATTGCCGAGATTGCCAGTAAATACGGAGTTCACCCCAATCAGATCGCCAAATGGAAGAAGTCTTTTCTGGAAAAGGCTCCCGAAATTTTTTCCAGCAAAAAATCAGACCGGGAGAAGAGCGGCCAACAATTGGAAAGTGAGCTGTATAAAAAGATCGGTCAGCTTCAGATCGAGATCGACTGGCTTAAAAAAAACCGGATTTTAAATTCAGTGACGCGTCGGAGCTATGTCGAGATGCAGCATAAAAAGATATCCATAAAACGCCAGTGTGAGCTCCTGGAGCTCAATCGCTCAACAGTCTACTATAAATTCTACCCGAAAGAAACAGGAGGACATTGACGGAATTCTGATGGCGATGATGGACCGCCAATATCTTTTATGCCCATTTTACGGGAGTCGAAGAATGACAGCCTGTCTTCGTGATCTCGGGTACCAGGTAAACCGCAAGCGGATCGTTCGGCTGATGAGATTAATGGATATACAGGCCATTTATCCCAAGAAACGCTTGAGTGCTCCGGCTCCAGAGCATCGGGTTTTCCCCTATCTACTTCGTGGTGTTACCGCAAGCCACCCCGATCATGTCTGGAGCGCGGATATCATCTATATTCCCATGAAGCAAGGTTATCTATATCTAGTTGCCATTATGGATTGGTATAGCCGATACGTCATCTCCTGGGAGCTTTCGCTGACATTGGACAAGGAGTTTTGCATACAAGCCCTGAAGCGGGCTCTGGAGACAGGAAAACCCCAAATATTCAATACCGACCAGGGCTCCCAGTTTACCAGCCATTCCTTTACTGGAACCCTTTTGGACCAAAAAGTCGCTGTAAGCATGGACGGTCGTGGCCGAGTATTCGACAATATATTCATTGAGCGTTTATGGAGATCACTCAAGCATGAAGAGGTATATTTAAAAGCCTACGACAGTGTGAAGGAAGCGAGGGAATCTATCGCTGAATATTTTGAATTTTACAACAAAGCCCGTCATCATCAGTCTTTGGGGTATCGTAAACCTTACGAAATCTATCATCAAGCGGAGGCTATAAATTGAGAAATCTCCATTTCACAAACCCTCCACAGGATAACCAGAGTTTTTCCACAAGATTTGATGAGCGGAAAGTCTCTCTGGGACAAGGTTTGTTCTGGTTTTCAACAAAAAGAAAGCGGCCTTATATTTTTATTAAGGCTTATAAAAATCTATCCACTTTATTTTTTGTCGATTTTTGTCTAGACAATGGGGGCCACTTTAAAAACAGGCAGGGACATCCTTTGGGAATCGTGATGAAATACCTAACTGTGCTATCTGATTATCATCCAATTTTTGAGAACACTAAGAAGAATAACTGCCAGGAAACCAAGGAAGTCAATGTTATACAAAAATGTTGCATTAAGTAAATTTATATATTTATCTTTAGATCTGTCTTCTCAGCCCCCGAAGTGAATTTATTTAAATGCCAGTCAAAAAAGTAATTTCTAAGAGGGTGGAATAAACAACTTCTAAAAAATTTATCACAAAATTTTGGGTTGAAACTTAACAAGACTTTGTGGTATTTCATTTTCAAATAGAAATAATGATTCTTTCTGAGAAATTTTATATTGATATTGTTGATTTAGGTTTATTTATAATTTCCGTTGGAGGATAAAAAATGGAGCCTCTTCTATGAATACATTGCGTGCGCAGATATTTCTTGCTATACAGGCATTAATTGAGGAGGAGAACGGTGTTGCATTTCAACGCCTTGCTTATCAGTGCCTCAGCAAAAGATGGCCTTCTCTAATGGCAACCGCGGAAAAGGCCGACCTTGGTGAGGATGGTATAACTGTTTTTTGTGAGGGGGATGATGGCGTAGTACGTTCCCTTGCCTGTTCATTAACAGCGGAATGGAGAAAAGTATCAAGTGATGCTAATAAAATTCATGCTCACCGCCATGATGTTCAAGAGTTAATATTTGCCACACCTAAGAAAGTAACAAGGAATGTCCAAGAAGAATGGAAAGAGCGTATCAGAACTAAAAATGACTTGAAGCTAATTGTTGTTGAGTACTCTGAGTTCGTCGCAATCCTTGAACGTCCTGACTCAAAATGGATTTGCGAGCAACACCTGGGAATTCATGAAAAACAACTTGAAAAGCTAAACCCGGAAGAAGATCCAGAAGCAATCAACACTGCTGCTAGTAGACTCTGGGACAGTGGAGCAAATAACCAAGCGCACTCATTGTACGATCATGCTTATAAGCTAGCCTTAGCGCAACGAAAGCCTAAAGCCGCCTGTCATGCATTGCTGGGGTTGGCGTGGTGTGCCCTCGTAGATGCTGATTCATCTACTGCGTTTGGACTTGCAATAAATTGTCTAGCCATCGCAGAAGAAGCTGGAAGCCTTCATTATAAGGCATCAGCCAATATTATCCGTGCCCGTGTTGCACTAACTCAACGTAACTTTGAGGATGCGCAATTATATTCACTTAACGCAGTCGCGGATGGAAAGACTGGCAAATCTATTGTACAGTATGACGCGACGCTTCTTTTGGTGGAAATAAGTCTTGCAAAGGGTGATCCCAAAACTGCATTGAAACACCTTGACTCGGTATATCGAAAAGAGTTGAAGCGTGGTGGAAGGAGAGCTATGGCAGTAGGTGATCTCAGGGCCAGCATTTGTGTCGCCAATGGACAACTTCGTCTTGCTGCTACTACTTTTGAGAGGGTTGCAAAGAAAGCCAAGGAGATGGGGAATCTTGTACTTCATGCCAGCTATCTTGCCAAAGCGCAACGGGCTTTGGCAGATGCAGGGGCACATCGTGCAGTTCTGAATCGTTCTGCAATATGTGAGCAGGCTGCGCAGTCTATTAACAATGTACCACTTTTACTCGAAATACTCCTCTCGAAAAGTTGGGCATATAAAAATCTTCGGAAATTTAAAGACGCCATAAGAACACTTGAGCGGGTTGCCCCGATCGCCGAATCGAAGCAATACCACGACTTAGCAGCTAGAGCCTTTATCGCTAATGGGCAGATACTTCGAGGTGAGGGGAACCTTGTAGAATCACGACTCGCAACCGAAAAGGGGCTTTCCTTCGCCAAATTATCAGGGAAATATCAACTCGTAGGCTTCGCTTTAGTAGAGATGGCAGAATTGGATTCTAATACAGGCGATTTTGAGGCGGCGCAAAGAAAATTTGACAAAGCTCTTTACCAATTTGGAGATATCCACCTACCAGCAGACTATAGATTCGAGATTGATTTGACGCAATTACGTATCCTTGAGGGGCTTGGGAAATACAAAGAATGCCTAGAACTACTGAATCGGCTTACGGAGTTCGCTAAATTAGCAGACAATCGCTTGCCCGGTGCAGCAGAATGGATTGAGTCCAAGAAAAAAGAATTCTCATCGAAAGCTGAGGCTTTCGAGACCGTAAATAGGATACTTTCGGTAAATGGCAAGGAAGCAAAGAAATGGGCAGGAACTGAGGATACTCAAAGTCTTGGCGAAGCAAACCAATGGGTGATTGGGACCTTATTGGACTGGTGGGATGGTACACGCAACATCTTATCTCCACCGATGGACGTACTTAATCTTTGGGGCGAAGCGAATTATGGGCGGATAATACTGAATCATCGAGCTTATCAAAACAATTCTTTTCATTTGTGTGTTAATATTTCAAGTGTCGAAGAGGCTCGAATTGCTTGCAGAATGCTAGCTCCTATTTGTGATTGCCTAACTCTTGTCTGGACGGGGGAAATACTACCAGGAATTCCTATCCCCGGTTTTCCGCGTCACCTTGCTTATGACCAGCCATCTAGAGATTGGAAGCCACGTCCAAAAGGTTTTTGGAAGAAGATGAACCGTGGCTATCCGGTATGTATGCCACCATATCCACGTTGCTTAATGCCAGAAGACATTGTTTTGTTTTTTCTTGATGAAGCACGCAATTTAACAGAACGCGGAAGATTGCTTCTTGTTCCTGGCCCAGGTGTTGGATTTGTTGGGCAGAATCACTCTATCAGTGCACAAAGGTTCCACAAAGTCTCATGTGCGACTGCCGTTCTGAAGGTTGATAGCGATATCAGTGCCTCGCCGGACCTTGATATGGTTATTCCCTGGTTTCCGAAAATTTCAATCAAAGATTTGTCTAAAATATGTGAAGATTATGAAGACAATTTTATCGAGTTCCGTTGGAAATGCATGGAATGGGGGGAAATTGTCCAGAAGAGAGGTGCGGCAAGGTTGTCACGCATTTATGCTGATATACAGAGCCTTTCGAAGGAACTCGGCAGAGTTTTCCGGCGTATTCAAGGTAGTGCTGATCCCGATGGTCAGATGGCTATTGGAGCGGTCTCTGGTTTTTCAGGACAGGAGGATGCGAGGAATCTCCCAACAGAATTTGTGCAAACGGATGTTACGCATCGTTTAAGCGTTCTGGCAGGTCAGGAGATCATGGAGAATCCCTGGTTCCCATATTGGTCTTTCAGCCAAAAAGGTTCGGATTGGCAACTCGGATCAGCAATCACGAGCAGTGGCGTTTCAGGAACCACACACACATTTCAACAAGATGCCATTCTTCTTGGTGGAAAAGCTTTTCACTGGTTACGCGCTCCCGGAGAGCACAAGATGTATGTAATGTTGGTGAAAGACGATAGTAAATAGAGGTATGTTTAAGAGGCGTGCTATATTACGAATTAATCGGCATTAAGATTTTTGAGTATTTGCCATTGTAGACCGGTTCAATGAACTAATTATAGGGATTAAAAAAGTCATCTTCTATGGCTACGGATTGTTCTGAGTTTAAAGGGCCATTTTCACTCATTTTTTTCTGGCAAAAAGTGGGTGAAGAAAATGAACTAATCGTGTTACATTCGAATTGGCGGAAATGTTTGTTGGGAGATGGTGTTTGGGGAATTGGGGTGTGGCACAAAGTGTGGCACCTCTGTGGACATTTTGATGGGATTTATTTGTTTAATGGGAATAATCCATCCCGCCGAAAATCGGCGGGATGGATAGATATTTGGGCCTTTTCCAGGCTATATGTGCTTATTTAGAATTAATGGTAAAATTGGGTTGAAAGGATTTTAAGTCCCGTGCGTCTGCCTACACTGAAAGTTGGGCTGTTTGTCAACTTTTTGGACGGATTTTTTATTGTTTGTCTGGGAAGTAGCCGATGAGTTTTAGGTTCTCCAGGTGGTTGGGGGTGTGGTTGTTGAATGGGAATTGGTGGCGGTTTGCTTCGGCTTTTTCTTGTTGGATGTAGCGCTCTACATCGTTGAGGGAATAGACGTGGCAGGTTTTGCTTCGGATGATGGGGGTCAGTTTTCCTTCTATTCGAAGTCGGATCAGAAAATCACGGGAGCAGGCGAGAATTTTTAGAACTTCGGATGTTTTGATGAAGCGGTCGCTGGTGATGGGGTGTTTCTTTTGAGTGTCTTTTTCTATTTTCATTTCAATTTCTCCGTTCATACCTATGGTGTCTTCGACATTTAGGTTTGTCAACTCCATTGCTACCTAAGGATAAACAGTCGGTCGGTCATTTTTGGAAAAATGCGAAATTTTACAGAAATTTATTGAAATTGGGCAACAAAAATCTCTGAATTCGAAAAAGTTTGTTGGATCAGGGAAAATGGAAGGTGTCCGCATTCGGTCAAAAAAATAAAAAAATGTGCCACTACCTATAAATGCCGCAGTTGGCACAGTAAAAATTGGACCCTTTGGCACAAATCTGTCACAGTACCTATGGAGTCTGAGTGCTGTGAAAGGGTGTACAAGTTGGAAACGTTGGTTGGGTGGAGAGGAGCTGGGGACAGGTAGATTATGTGACGGCTTAAGAAATTTTGCATATTTGTTTGCAGCGTTGGTCGAACCGGGCTTCGTTCAAATGCATATTCCGGCAGATTATTGTCAAATTTGAATATTTGTCTCTAGAGTCGCTACTCGAACTTTCCATCGAAGCCTTCGATCGCCGCTTCTTACCGAAGATGAAGTAGATCGATCCCTTCCTTCAACCGGGCAATGGATGCTGGCATCGAAGCTTCGATGCTGGCGATCCTTCGTTCTCACTCCTGATGCCCGGGATCTGAATTCAGGAGCCAGATCTCGGGCTTCTTTGAATTAGGTTTGCAACTTGCGGATCGAGAAGAGACGATCGCCGATGCAGGTGGGGTAGACGTTGCGGTCTTTTTTGTGGATGACTGTATCGCCGAAGGTGGCGTAGGCCTTGAGCAGGAACTTTTTTGAGCCGATGATCGCTCCGTCGCTGAAGTGGCGGATGCGGCCAAAAATCGCGTGCCGCGCGGAAGATGAAAATCCCGCTTGAGTTCTTGCTCGTAGAGTTCGTCGCTAATCGGACTTCTGGCGTCGTCGAACATGCCATCGTAGCTGAGGGATCGATCGCGGGGACAGGTTAATTTTTAAATCTGCCGCTTCTATCCAATGTGGGTGTCTTGAGGTAGGTCTTCGGGGAGTTGGTCGTCGATGGTTTCTTCGGCTGCCAGGCGGAGTTGGTTTTCTGCGTCGATGACGTCGCGGTTGATGAGCTGGATGGCTTTGTAGATTTTTCCCTTCAATTCCTTGCTGAGGGCGATCTCGAGCATCTCGCGCAGGACCTGGATGCTCATTCGGTAGTAGCGGATCACTTCGCCTTCGTCGTCCTTGATGGCTTCGATGATTTTCTCGAATGGGACTTCCTTCATCCAGGCGATGATGGAAGTGGTCATGTCGTAATAGAAACGCTTGCTCAGAGGATTGATGTCCCGGTTCTTTTCGTGTTTGTGCAGGGTATGCACCACCTTGCTGGTGAGGGTGTGGAGAAACTTGAGGTCTTTGGAGAGTTTGGGTTTGCCGCGACCGGGGCGGGGTTCGTATACCACCGCCAGGGCGAGAATGCCCAACTGGAATGGAGTTAGTTCTTCCAACACGCCTGTGGCGTAGAGTTCCGCCAACGTCAATTCATAGCCATACATCTTTTTGGCAAAGTGGCCTTTGGGCGTGAGCTGGTGATCTTTGATGTATTCCAGTTGTTTGAGGATATTCAGCTTCGAACGCATCTGCCGTACCTGGGCTTTACGGGAATTGCTCTTCGCCATGAAGTGGTGGAAGGAGAGCTGGTATACATGGAAGAGTTCTTCGCCGAAGGCTTCGTAGAGGTTCAGGATGGTGCCGTAGGACGCGTTGAAGCGGCTATTAATGGGTTCGGGCTTGGAGTTGACGATGTTCTGGATCTCCTGGAATGTAACTTCGGCTGGATTGACTCTGCCATAGACAAATCCCTCTTTGTCGATTCCGCGGCGCCCGGAACGGCCGGCCATTTGAAAAAAATCCCGGGTTTTGATAGAACGGAAAAAACGGCCGTATTTTTTGCGCATTTCATCGATCACGACGGTTCTCGCCGGCATATTGATGCCCAACGCAAAGGTTTCGGTGGTGAAAATCATCTTCACCATCTTGTTGGAGAAGAGCTGCTCGATGATTTCTTTGAGCATCGGATGTAATCCTGCGTGATGATAGGCGATTCCATTCTTCACCAGTTTGCGGAGGGAGTCGCTGCGTTCGGAACCGGTCACTCCAAAATGATCCGCCAGGCGGTCATAAGTGTCAAGAACTTTAGAATGTTCGTCTTCGGAGAGGAAATCAAAGCGGCAAGCCCGTTCGGCGAGATATTCGCAACGTTTACGGCTGAATGCGAAATAGATGCAGGGGATCCGTCCGGACTTCAACAGATGTTTGATCAACGACAATGGGCGGTTTTGCTGGCTCTCGTCATCGTCGGTGAGCAAGGACGCTTTTCGGCGGCTATAGCCCAGTTTTTTCAGGGTGTTCAGTTGGTCGGTGATTTTTCCCCGGCACTGGAAGAAGAAGTGCAATGGGACCGGACGCTCCACCTCTTTGATGACTTCGATGGGGTGGGGATAGATCTCCTCCAGCCAGTGGGCGAAATCATCGACGTTGGGGATGGTGGCGGATAGACCTAAAATCCGCATGTGATGGGGTAAGAATATCAAGGATTCTTCCCAGACTGTCCCCCGCTCCATATCGTCTAAATAGTGAATTTCGTCGAAAATGATCCATGAGTAGTCCTGGAACGGTTGTTTCGATTCCAGGAGCCGGTTGCGGAATATTTCGGTGGTCATGATTACCAGCGGCGCGTTGGGGTTGATATTGACATCCCCTGTGACAATGCCCACTTTATCTGGGAACAGGATTGTAAACTCCCTGAATTTCTGATTTGACAACGCTTTGATTGGGGCTGTATAGATGACTCCTTTTCCCTCTTTCAGGCATTTGGTCATCACGTACTCGGCGATAACGGTTTTTCCTGCGCCGGTTGGGGCGGAAACCAAAACCGAGTGATTTTTTTCCACAGCATGGATAGCATCCCTCTGGAAGCTGTCCAATTCGAACGGATAATTATTTTTAATGTCTACCATTTTCTATGTTCCTGTGGCCAATTGACCGCAGGCGGATTTGATGGATTTTCCTTTGGACCATCTGACCATTACTGTATAACCTTTTTGGCTTAGGAATTCGCCGAATTCATCCACGCGCCCCTCGTCCGGTGTGTGATGATCGAATGCCGCATTCTCGTTGTAGGGGATGAGGTTGATTTTGCATTCGATGCCCCGTAGCATAATGGCGATTTTTTTTGCGTCTTCCATCGAGTCGGTGATGCCTTTGATCATCACGTACTCGAAGGTGACACGGTATTTGCGGCTGTTTTGACGGAAGTATCCAAGAATAGCTTCGAGCGGCTCTTTTTTCGATATCGGCATCAACTTCTCCCGGACAGTCTCATCGGGGGCATTCAAGGAGAAGCTAATTTTTATTTTTGGAAAATCCGATTCCAATTGTTTGATTTTTTCCAGAATTCCGGCGGTGGAAATTGTGATGTTTCTGGGTGAAATAGATAGAGCTTTGGGTGAGGTCATCACCTCCAGGGCTTTTTTCAGGTTTTCGTAGTTGAGTAACGGCTCCCCCATGCCCATGAATACGATGTTGAGTTTGCCTGTGTAATCGGGGATCTCTTTTTTGATGGAAAGGATCTGCGATAGAATTTCTCCAGAGGTGAGATTCCGTTTGAATCCCATTGTTCCGGTGGCGCAGAAGGAACAATTCAAGGGGCAACCCACTTGTGTGGAAATGCAGAATGTGTAGTGGTGCTTTTCGGGGATCAGGACAGCTTCGACGGCGTGGCCGTCTTTGAGGGAAAAAAGGAACTTGTGGGTGCCGTGTTCGTCTTTTTCCAATTGTTTGACCGGCAAAAGATTTGTGTCGAGGTGCGTTTTGATGGTTTCCCGGTTTTTGACGCTAATATTGCTCCATAAATCAATGCGCTGGATATTTTTGAGATAGAGCCACAGGAAGATCTGATCGGTGACGAAGGGTTGAAAGGCCATATCTTTGGTCGCGCTCTTTAGTTCGCCATACGAATAATCATAGATCCAATTCATTCGATATCCTGTTTTATTTAGGATTGTTTACCCCGCACTATGTCCCATCCGATACATAATATCAGGCAGACTTTATATTATACCATATAAAACCATATTTTGCGTTTCGGGCTCAATTTATGTTAAGTAAAAAATTATGGTGTAAAAATCTTCCGTCTCCATTTTGATTATTTTGTTCCGTATGTAGGGTTGGAAAATGATAAAAAAAAAGAAGTATCAAAATGACTCATTCATTATTCATTATCTGGAGTGTGTTATAATTTTTCTAGTGGAGGATGTAAATGAAAATCGGAAAGTATTTTTCAAATCTAAAGGTGGATGTTTCAAAATTGGTCATATGCGCGGTCATTATGTTACTTTTGCTTAATGGTATGCCCATTTTTGGGCAGGAACGTTTTTTAATGGATCAAAACACGTTCCAGAAATTTAAGCAGGCGAACCGGTTGTTTGTAAAAGGCGAACAACTGTTCTTGAAGAAAAGTTTCTCTAAAGCGAGAGAAGCTCTGGAAGGTTGTGTCGAGATATTTCCCGAGTATTCCGAAGCGCATTTCATTTTGGCTCAAATTCTTTACAAGCAGAAAGAGTTTCCTACCGCACTGGAACATATTGACGCGGCGAAAAACCATTTCAAATTTATGTCTGATATCCGTATCTCCACCCAGTTGGAATACATGGATACGTTGCGGGAACGAAAACAAAAATTACAGGAGCAATTGCGTATGTTGCGGGAACAATTGTCCAGAACGACAGACCCGGCCGATAAAAGCAGGGTGGAAAGCGCCATCGGATCCGCTGAAGCACAGTTGAGCCAGATCGATAGCCGGGATCATTCGCAGGTCCCGAATATTGAAACGGTGCCGGCGGAATATTATTATGTACATGGTAATATTTTTTTCCAGATGAAAAAATTGCAGGAGGCCCATCAGCAATATCTTGAAACTCTGAAAATCGATCCCAATCATGGCAACGCGTTGAACAATATGGCGAATCTCTATTTTATGATAAATAAATATGAAAAAGCGAAAGAATATCTGGACCGGGCTGAGGAGAGCGGCGTGGAAATCAACGTGAAATTCAAGGACGCCATTCTGAAAGCTCTGGAAAAGTAGGCTTTTTGAGATAATTTTTACCGGTGTTTGAAAATGCAAGGGGCATGCAAGTGTGAGTGAGGAGTATTTTACATGAAATTGAATCAAGGTAGCCTGATATTTTTGATCTTGTTTTTTACCGTGGTGGGCTCGATCAGAATGCCCGCCGATGCGGTGATAATTCCAGGAGATGTGAGCCGGGTTAGTTATTACACCAATTTTTTCTATAATTATCCAGCGGAAGATTTTGTTTTTTATCTGAACGACCGGCTCCTCTACTCGGAAAAACCGGATGGAAAGATTATGGAGAATGGTATCCGCAATCAGTTGCTCATGGTGATGAACCGTCACAAACTCCTGAAAACCTTTATCCAGAAAAGCAAAACCGAGATTCCAGGAGAACTGCACTACCAGTTGTCCGAACCTTTGCAATTTCAAAAAGCGAAGGTTTTTTTGAAGTTAATGGGTTTGACCATTCATAAAAACGCCCAGGGATTGTATATTGTGGATCCTGACACTTCTCCCGGAGCCATGCATTATTTCCAATTCGCGTTGTCATATCCGAAGGATCTACAGATTCTTCTCAACAAGACCGGTGTTTTTCACTTCACGCTGAAAGAGACCCGTATCGAACTGCCCTGGAGTTGCGACTTCCTGAGAGGCGTCACAGGTCTCCCGTTGGATGAAGATTCTTTGTTTTTGAATTTGTTGGGCAATGAACGGTTTTCACTTTTGTTGGGGACGTTGTACCGGTTGGCTGATGCCGAAATTGAATTCATGGGTACGACGCCGGGAAGAAACATTGTTGAGGCGTGGCGGGAGATATACAACGATCCCGGTTTATTGATGGGAATGTATGTGCTCTCCAGCGCAGTACGGGTTATCGACAATCGGTTGCTGTTGCCCGGCGGCGACGAGGCCAGGCAATTTTGGGCGGGATTGGTGGGCAAAGATCCGGCGGCTGAGCCGTTTGAATTCTTGAAAACGTTGGCTGTCAAGGATAATGGAAAACTGAATTATTTGTATGTGTTTTCATTTTTTTGCTCCCCTGACGCGGTCCGGCCGTTATTGTTCAAGTTTGATGTATCCAGAATGACGGAAATCATGGATCTGGTACGGTTGGGAACGAATGAAAAAATAAACGGTATCATGTTTCCCGAATTGGACACACATAAATTTTATACTCTTCTGTATGGCTTCCATGTCAAGGATGGGGAGGTGGATTTCCCCGGGGGAACGGCGAATTGGCTGGATTCACTGAGCAACGGCGCGATTGGGAAAGCTGCCGGCGGCGATTTATACTTCGCTCTTGTCAAAAAAATGTTGGAGGATACGCAGCCCAATCCCGCGAAGTTCACCAAATTTCAGAAACTGATTTCTATTTACAACAAATTTTATTATAGGCCCGGGCTTTTGAATCGCGAGACTATCTGGCTGATGTCGAAGAACTACCAGTTGTATAATGTGTTGGTGGATTTCATCGAAAAGATTCCTGTTAAAAAACCGGAGACGATTCAGGCGATGTTCGATTGGGCCTTTAAAATCAAGGATTTATCTGTAGAAGACCGGGCGTTGTACTCCGCCATGACGCAATCGCTTCTGGAGATTTTGGCTGAATCGGCCCGCTATATTCCGCCTTCCGAGGGGGTCGATTATGACCGTCTGGTGATGGATGTGATTGGGTTACCAATGGAGAGGCGGCTCTTTTATGATTCGTTTTTTCAATTTCTCGAAACGTCCTGGAAGATTCCGATCAAACAAGTCGGTATTGACAACGCTTTTGCCGAGTTCGTCCTCCGGGGAATCCAGGACCGGACTCTTTTGATCAAAGATGCGTCCTATCATTTTGCCGCGAAAGAGAAGTACAAAGATTTGATCGATGAGATTTTGCAGTCGCAAGAGACCTGCCGGCTGGGTATGCTAGTGGACATCAACCGGTTGTTGGACAATGTTTTGAAATCCACACCCGGCAAAGGAGCGGCTTTCGAGGTCTCTCTGTTCCGCGCGTTCAATCCTTTACCGAATCCTGGAATCAGCGACAACGCTCCCAGGGAAGTTCGCGATCGGTTCAAGGGATATTCGCAGCAAGAGCTTGGCATCGCGTTGGGCGAAGTCGTCGAAAAACTGGTGGCGGGTACCGGTGGCGAGGACCTTGGCACCGCGGTCGATAGACTAAAAAGTGATTTTTTGATATACCATTTGAAGGATTATCTCCTGGGATACGCTTACGCGGTGAATGCCAAAAACTTGAATCTGAAATCGTTTCTGAATCCCAACCTCATCCGGCTTCACGATTTCTCCGACTCCGGACTGGACACTCCCTGGAGTCGTGTGTCTTCGCAACGTCCAGGCGATGGTTTCATGGGATTTTATATTCAGGGAGGGCTGTCGCGGTTGAATTTGGTGTTCGCCTCCAATCTAAACGATCATCTTTTCGGGAGCAATTATATTTACAATGCGCCGCACATTCAGGCGGTGCTAATCAACGCTCTGGATTTGTATCCCATTCCCATGATCAATCACAGCAGAACGTATTCGTCTCTTTTGGTTCAATATGGTATTCATCTTATCGAGCAAGCGGGGAAGGATGGTGCGTTGCTGAATCGATTGTCGCGGGATATCGGTTGGATCACCGCCGGTTTTCATTACAGAAAAACCAGGTTATTTTTGGAAGGGAAGGAGCAAAACCACAACTTGTTCTATGCGGAGTTTATGAATCTGGGGCAGTTATTCTTTGATAGAGGGATCGTTCTGGATTCATTCCCCGACATGGATCAACTGAAAAATTATTCCCGCGCCCCGCTGTCGGAGGAAATCTCCCGGGAGAGGCACCGCTTCGGCAGCATCTTTTATCATACTTTTGGGACGCTGGTCTCCCAGGAGCGGCATATGTTTCCCCAAGAGGTGGCGAATCTGTATCAAAAGGGCTGGGTTTCGGGAGAAATGATCAATGAATTCAAGGTGAATGTCGGGTTACGCGGATTCCAGAAAAAATTATCATCAGTCTTGAGCGGGCATTTCTTGAATCACTTTTTGAATAATACGTGCCGTAAATTCTATAGCCAGAACCATCGCAAGGATTATTACAGCACGTACTTTGTCTTTGATATCATCAACAGCTCCTATTTGAACAAAACCATAAAAAATTTAAACCAGGAAGGATATTTGAGGATAAAATGAAAACCGTAAAAATATGTCTTATCATTGTGATGATCTTTCTCGTGAGTCTGGAGGTTCTTCATTCAAATCAACCGGATGTGATTATTCGTTCTCCCCGTAATGGCGATTTATGGTTGGGGCAAAAAACTGTGCGTTTTAGCCTTCGCAATGTCGAAGAAGATCTCGTCCAGAAGGTTGAGGTGTATGTGGACGGGAAATTGATCAAGGAATTTCAAAATCCCCCCTATTCATTTGGATTCAATTTTGGCGATGATCCGAAAAACCGGGAACTGAAAGTTGTGGTGAGAGGAGCGAACGAAAAAATCATCACCAGCCGTGGGATCAATTCGTCGCGCATGGATGATTTCCAGGAGGTGGATGTTTCGCAGGTGGTGGTGCCTGTGGTGGTGACTGATCGCCGGGGGAACTATATCGACGGTTTGGCCGAAGTGGATTTTTCTCTGACTGTGGACGGTAAACCACATCCAATCACGTATTTTAGCAGGAGCGGCAAATCCAATTTTCATATGGTATTGTTGATCGATATCAGTTCCTCCATGAAGGATAAAATTGTCCGGGTGAAAGAGGCGGCCAGGATTTTTCTGGAACAGTTGATGACCAAAAGCGACAATGCGATCATCGTCTTCTTCAACCATGAAGTGCTTGAAGACACGGATTTTACAAATGATGTTTCCGAATTGGTAGGCTCATTGGCGGTTGCCTTTCCTTTCGGCGCAACCGCGTTGTATGATGCTGTCGCTTATTGTGTGAGGTTGCTCAAGGGAATTCCCGGCCAAAACATTATTGTCTTGTTTTCAGACGGTGAGGACAATAGTTCCTATATCGATCCTTATACGTTGATGAAGCGGGTGGAGCGGTCCAATGCCGTTGTTTACGCGATTGGCCGCAAGACTGTGGAGTCGAATGGAGATAAGTACCAGGAATTGTTGGGACAGATATCGACCTCATCCGGTGGAGTGACTTTTTTCCTCGATGATCCTGAAGAAATCAAGAAGGTGTACCAGAAAATACGTACAGATATCAAAGCGAAATATATCCTGCAATTCTCCCCCAGCGATCAAAAACATCTGAACCGGTTCCATAAAATCCAGGTGAGGGTGAAGGACAAGAAATACAATGTCCGGACCATTAAGGGATTTTATTATTAAAATCTCCCTGAATACTGGTCGCGGTGATCGTGATGGCGACGTGGTACTTATGCAAAGTTCCATCCGGGGATTCTTGAAGATAGTCTGTATGAATTGTTTTGAGGCTTTTTATCTGTGTCTTCGCTATTTCTTTTTCCCGGTTTTTGTTTATGTGCGTTAGAGCGAGGCCAATTAAAATGAGGGGTGAAAAGCCGGCCCTGTCCAGTTCCCTGTAGCGGCCGTCGACCTGGTCATAGTGACCGTAATCCAGCGCAATCGGTTCGCCGGCGGTTTGAGTCGTCACCCGCATTTGATGATGTTTTTGTTTGGTGGCCACCATTTGGTGCGCCACAAACATCGACACCTGGCTCTGGGTAAGGGATGGGAATGATTGCCGCCGTTCTATTTCTTCCAGGGGGTTGACCGAACTTTCGATAATGACGGTACGGTTGAAGATTTTGTCCTTCACTTTGAGAGCGAGATTGTAGCGGTACGCTCCCGATTGGCTGTACAATTCCGGGACGTGGAAGTCCACCAGATTGATGCCACTTTTCAGAAGGCCTCCTTTGATTTGCCGGCCCTGGTATTCCAGCTTGAAATAAATGTCTTGAGCGGCTTCGATTGCGACAATGCATGATTCCGGTTTATTTACATCATTGTATATATTCCCCCTGACAAGGCCGATATTTTTTACAAGAACAGGGAGGGGATCCGATTCCGGTTGCCGGGGATGGGGATACAGGGGCAGATGTCCGGCAAATAGTATGATTGATAGGATAATCGTAAGTGGTTTTTTATGTTCCATATTCAAATACAAAAAAAGCGTCCAGGCTTTCGTCGGGGAAATCTGACGGTAACGCGGGTATTGGGGCGCTCCGTTCCACCGCATCCAGGGCTGATTGGTCCAGGGATGGGAGTCCCGAATTCTGCTCGACTTTTATCTTCAGGATTTCTCCATTCTTATTGAATGTTGCGCGAACACCGACAATGCCGGTGGCTCCGATCTTCAATGCCAACGGGATGGTCCAGTTATTGTTGATGCGGTTGATCACCCGTTGGGCCCAGGGTTTGAGATCGAATTGTTTGATATTGAAAAATACTGCTCCGTCTTCGGAATCTGCTTGCAGCGATATGGTATTCGGTTGTCCGGGCGCGCCTGCGGCTAAAATATAACGCGAGAGATTGTAGGAGGAGGTATTATCTTCTGCTTCCAGTTTTTCGAGAATCGCTTTAAAATCATTATCTTCGATAGGGTTTCGCTTGACCGAAAGGTCGATATCTACTCGAAACGGAGTCGCCTTTTGGGTGATTAGCGATAGATTGAGAGCTTCTGTCTTGAAAAAGCCCGGCATAGCATCGGTTGGGTTTGGATTTGCCGGCCTGGAAGCAGATGATATAGGGCGGGGGGATCGGGATGAAGTGGATCGTGAAATTATGGAAGAGGAGACCGGGTTTTTTTTGAGTTGCAAGGGGGGGATGCGCAATTTCCCCGGCGTCACGATCATTACCTCCATGATTTTTTTTTCCGGAACGAAAACCTTCACGTCCATATGGACCTCGAGGACCCAATAGAAAAAGCATACATGCGCCAAACCCGACGCCAGGAAAAAAGCAATCTCTCTCTTTCTGTTGATCACTGTTCTATGACGTTTTTTCTCTGAATATAGTTTCCCTCCCGGAACGTTATTCTCCGGCCGTCAACCGGGTGGATTGATCCAGGAATAGTTTTAACAACAACGGCCCGGCGATCTGGTTGATAACGATCACCGATATAATCAAAACCGAGAGGCTCGCTCCGAGGTTACCGAAAGATTGTTCGATAATTTTTGCCATCCCCAATGAGAGGCCGGCCTGGGAGATAAAAGGCATCCACATTCTCCTTCGCACTGGACCCGGTTCGTTCGCGAGTGCAGC
>JAHELQ010000738.1 GCA_024644125.1 Candidatus Aminicenantota bacterium
ATTCCGATGCGCTGGCCGATGGTTCCACTCCATTGCCAAATGTTTTATAAACCCAAGCTGATGGCCCTGTTGCATAATCATCTGAATTCATTACCGAGTCACATGATTTGGAAACATTTCAGTATCATTGAATATAGCGAAGTTGGGGGTGAACTCGCTTGTTGGAGGCAGGAGGATTAGAGGTAGAGTTTGTCGTTGATGCGGAGTTTTTCGGCGTATATGATTTCGCAGGAGCCGTCGCCGGAATCGTCGCGGCGGGTGCTGCTGTTCCACCAATATTTCTCGCCGTCTTTCATGCCGATGATCTTGACGAGATAGCCTTCGATGTAGATACTATCTTCCTCTTCGACGGTCTCCAGGGCGTAGCGGATATTGTCTGTGGCGGGGATGATGTGGCTGTTGGCGGAGTTCTCGATAATGAAGGTGACATCGAAGGGGAATTCGGGCGAGAATTTGTAATAGTACCACCGGCCCCGCTGGTTGAATTCGATATGCTCCCGGTTGCCGGGATCCGCTAATTCGCCCCAGGCAAGCGCCAGATCCCGCGGCGCCAATTCCCCCTGCCAACCGCGGGAATAGGATTTTGTACTCAATACTCTGGCTGATATTTCATAATAGGCCACTGGAGTGATGGTCAGGTCGATGCCGTCGATGGTTTTTTTGATTGGGTCCTCGTCGTCGAGGTTTTCCTGGTAGGGGACATTGCTCACTTCAATCACATCGCTCAACGTCTGGGAGACTATCGGGTCGGGCGTACATCCGCTGAAGGCGAACGAGCACAGGATGGCGACGATCAGCAAAAGCTGGATTTTTTTCTTCATAGTATGTTTCCTTATGAGTTGGTTTCGAGTCATAGGTGATGGTACCAGATGGCGAAAAAAAATTCAATCTTATTTTCTGATTCCGTGCCTGTCATTTTCTTTACTCTATAATTTCGATTGGTTATAATTGTAACATGAAAAGCAAAAAATTGATTCCAATATTAGTGTTGAGTATGTTGATGTTTGTTTCGGGAAATCCTCTATTTGGGTGCACGAATTTTCTCATCACCAAGGCGGCCTCGATCGATGGTTCCACCATGATCACCTATGCGGCGGACTCCCACGAACTCTACGGCGAATTGTACTACCGGCCGGCCGCGGTGTATGCCCCGGGTACGATGGTGGATGTGTACGAATGGGACACCGGCAAGTATCTCGGCAAAATCAAGCAGGCGGAACGCACCTTTTCGGTTGTCGGCAATATGAACGAATTCCAGGTCGCCATTGGCGAGACCACTTTTACCGGCCGCGAGGAATTGGTGGATAAAAAGGGCGTGGTGGATTACGGCAGCTTGATGTATATCGCGCTGCAGCGCGCCAAAACCGCCCGCGAAGCCATCGAGGTTATGACTGGCTTGGTGGCGGAATATGGATATGCCAGTTCCGGCGAATCTTTTTCGATATCCGATCCCAACGAAGTGTGGATCATGGAGATGATCGGCAAGGGCGAAGGCAACAAGGGCGCCGCGTGGGTGGCACGCAGGGTACCCGACGGTTTTATTTGCGCCCACGCGAACCAGTCTCGCATCCGCACTTTCCCGTTGAACGATCCGAAGAACTGCCTCTATGCCAAAGACGTGATCTCTTTTGCCCGCGAAAAAGGTTATTTCAAAGGCGAAGACAAGGATTTCAGCTTCGCCGACGCGTACGCCCCCCTGGATTACGGCGCGCTGCGGTTTTGCGAGGCCAGGGTGTGGAGCATGTTTCGTCGCGCGGCTCCGTCGCAGAAGATATCGATGGATTATGTGAGGGGTGTGGATGACGCGGAACCGATGCCGCTCTGGATCAAACCGGACCAAAAGCTCTCCGTACACGACGTGATGGAATTGATGCGGGATCATTTCGAAGACAGCGAGTACGATCTATCGGTCGGCGTCGGCGCCGGTCCTTTCAGCCTTCCCTACCGGTGGCGGCCCATGACCTGGAAAGTGGATGACGTGAGTTATTGCCATGACAGGGCCACCTCCACCCAGCAGACCGGGTTCTCGTTTGTGGCGCAGTCGCGTTCGTGGTTGCCGAACGAGATCGGCGGCATCTTATGGTTTAGTGTTGACGACACCTACAGTACAGTGTATGTACCCATGTACTGCGGTATCCGCGATGTGCCGAAAAGTTACGCGGTCGGCACCGGCGATTTTTACAACTTCACCTGGGATTCGGCCTTCTGGGTTTTCAATTTTGTGTCCAATTATGCTTATTCCCGTTACAGTGATATGATCAAGGAGATTCAGGTAGTGCAGCGGGAATTGGAAGGGCACTTCATGGCTATGCAGCCCGTCATCGACAAAACGGCGCTGGATTTGTACAAAAAATCCCCGGAA
>JAHELQ010000204.1 GCA_024644125.1 Candidatus Aminicenantota bacterium
GGTGAGCCCCGACTTCCAGGTCCAATACCTCTATGACCATGAGACCGGGATGAATGATTCGATGCTGGACGCGGCGTTGTATTTCCTGTTTACCAGGGAATCTTATCTAACTCTCCATTTTTTGGGGCGGCAGGAAAGCTGGCAAGGAACATTGCACAATCTTTCGGGTTTCGCCGTTGATTTCGGCGGGCAGTTCACCAAATGGCTGCGTCTGGACGGAAGAGTGTATCTTGGGGATAATATCTATTACGAAGGGGCTCCGCCGGTCACCGGAAACGGGTCCGAGATCACCCTGGCTCTGGTCTTGCAACCGGGCAAAAATCTGAACCAGAGCTTCACCTACATTCATTCGGATCTCTCCAGCAGAGGAGAGACTCTGTACAACGTCGATATCGTCAATTCAAAAACCACCTACCAATTCAACAAATATTTTTTCCTGCGGGCCATGGTCCTGTATGATAGCTATAGTAAAATGATGCTGACGGATTTTCTGGCCTCGTTCACTTTCATTCCCGGCACAGTGGTGCACGTCGGTTACGGCGGCTACTACGAGAACCGCAAGTGGCAGGGCGACGACTGGTTGTATCTACAAGGGCGGCTCACAGAGATAAAACGCAGTCTGTTTTTCAAAGTAAGTTACCTCTGGCGGTTTTAGGGGTGCATTGTGTTAGAGAATAACAAATAATACTTAAAATACAACTTTTGGTGTATTTACAATGTGACGGGCTTTGGTTATATTTGTGATGAAAATTTTTGGAGGTAAAACTAAATGAAAAAATTTGTACTATGTTTGGTAGTATTCTCATTTGTTTTTTGCGCCCCTCTGGCGGCCGAGAAGTGGGTTGGAGACACAATTATCACCGATATCAAAACCCCCGCGGCCTTGCCGAAAGTCCCGGCCAACACCCTGGTATGGTCCTACACCATCGAACAGCCCGGCATGTCCTGGATTAAAATCCACTTTGACAAATTCCGCCTCAATGACGCCGACTACATCGAATTGCTCGATCAGAACGGAGTGGTAATCGAACACATCCTGGGGAGCGAACTCTCAAACATCGAAGAAACCATTTACAAAGTAAGCAGTTTGGGAAATGGAAAGATCAGCTTTTGGGGACCCGCGGTCGATGGCGAAACAGTCACCGTCAACCTGTATGCAGGATCGGACAAGAGCGTGGCCTATGGTTTTGAAATCGACCAGTTGGGCATCGGGACATTCCCGATGTTTGAGGAACCGATGCTCGAATCCATCTGCGGCGCCGACGACAAAGTATCCATCGCCTGTGTCGCCACCAGTCCGTACCAGAATCTGGGTAAAGCGGTAGGCCGGATGTTGTACCAGAGCGGCAGTTCCTGGTATGTGTGTACCGGATTCCTGTGCTCCTGCAACAGCAGCCATTTTCTCACCAACGAGCACTGCATCACCTCCCAGGCCATGGTAGACACCCTGCAGGTGCGCTTCAATTACAGACTCTCCACATGCGGCGGTTCCAGCGCCTCCTACACTACCTACTACGGTAATTCCTTCGTTACCGACAGCACTACCTACGATTTCTGCCTGCTGACTCTCGGCGGCAGTCCGCAGAACACCTACGGATACCTGGGGCTCATCAATGGTAACCCAATCGTTGGCGAATCCATCTACATCATTCAGCATCCCGGCGGGCGGCAGCAGGAAATCGGTTTTGGCACCGTCTACACCACCACTGCCAACGGCGGCAAAGACCTGAGCTATTATGTTGACACCGAAGGCGGCAGTTCCGGTTCTCCCGTGTTCGCTGAGATCGAAGATGAAGTAATCGGTCTCCATCATTATGGCGGTTGCCCCAATAGCGCGGTGAAGATGAACTACATCTACGAGTACATCACCAACTACCTGGGCTGCAACTAGCCGGAATTTGTAGTAAAAACTTTTACCAATCACAATAACGAAGGCCCGAAAGGCGATCGCCTTTCGGGCTTTTTTTTTATCTGGGGATTTTATGTTTTCAGGCCCAGGCGAGGGGAGCGACTATCGGCGATAGTCCGGGCTCTCCTCTCCTGAAGGTGCGATCGTCCAGAAACCCTGCGGTTACTGGATTGTTAATTTGATTTGGTGGCGTTTGGTGGGTTCGGCGGTTTTTTCCCAGGGGCGCACCAATTTCAAGTTGATATTAGTGTTGCCGGACGCCAGAGATTGGAATTCCAGATACTCAAAGCCGGATGCTCCCAGCAACGGTTTCTGGTCCGGATGAGTCTCGATCACATCTTCCGGTTCCAGCTTGCCTTTGAATTTTACTTTTCCCTCATCCAGGTTTCCTTCAATCTCCCAGCTATAGCCGGTGGTGATGTTGGATTTGATTTTAAGGATGAAGTCTTCGCCGGATTTGACGCTGAATTCCGACTCCGGTGTTTCCGGGATCGTGATGATTATCGGATCCTGGTTGTCACTGCCTTCGATGTTTGTCATAAAACTCCCCATGAACACCAATGAGAAAATAATCGTTAACGAGGTGAGAAAATGTTTTGCTTTCATTTCACGTTACCTCTTTATATTGGATTTAATTTTATTCACTAACCCAATATAGCAGAAACCCCACCTCTTTTGAAGTGGGGTTTCATATTTTTTTTACTAATGCGTCTTAATCAGGGTAAAATTTAGGGTTTAGTAGGTCAAATAGTTGCCGCCGTAACCGATGTTACTGCAACCATATTCGATCCACATCAAACCGCCTTCACCCCAACCGGTGCCCCAGGAGTTTTTCATTCTCCATGCTCCGGCGGAACCCAGGTTGTCGTCCCAACCTACCAACACTACCGCGTGGTTAACCGACAGGCTGCTGTCATAGTTGAACACGCCGCCGCTGTAGGCCTGGAAGTAACTGGTGACTGTAACTGCGCAAGAAGCGGCGCCATGATTCAAAATGGCCGCTTTGATGGCGGAGACATTGGACGCGCTGCCCTGGCCGGTGGCGATATAAACTGCCGGACATTCTTTGCAGGGAAGATCCGCCGCTTTGTAACGGTAGCAACTCTCTAATGTCGCGCCGTAATCGAGGTAATAATCATTGGCGAACCAACCGCCGTTACAACCCCAACCATCGGTATTGCAGGAAACCAGCCACTGCTCGGACAAATCGGTGGAGATGCCCTGTTTCAGCAGTACGGATTCGAACATGCCGGCTGTGGAGAACGCCCAGCAAGAACCGCAACTACCCTGGTCCTTGACTTTGGTGTAAGCGGCGATATAATAAGCATCTTCCGGCGGAGGAGTGGGCTTGACTTCGATCTGGGAGATCGGCTGATTGCCGAATCCTTTTTCCAGGTCGGGGCGGAAATTGCAGAGCTGTTCGATGGAATACTGCATCGCGGAGTTAAAATCCACGCTGAACGTATAACCATTGGCCACGATATCACGGCGCATCTGATCTAGCTTGAACCCGTTCTCGGCTCTTTTCTCGATGGCGCCGATCTCGTCGATTCTTTCTTTTGCCTGGAGAGAGGGAATGAACACCAGCGATGCCACGGCAACGCCGACAAATAATACGACTAACGAAATTTTAGTAAAGTTTTTCACGAAGGCCTCCTGTATTTATTAAATTTCCTTTGTGGTTTCATCTTGCGGCATGATTTATATCTCATTTTAACAATTTACTCTTCCGGCAAATGAAAGTCAATGGACCGGAAGTTGTATTTTAGGTAGTATTGTTGAAATTTTTCTTTCGTTGCTTTACAATACCATATGAAGAAAAATTTGTCCGAGCGGGATATTTGTACAAAGTATATCATCCCGGCCCTCCAGAAGGCCGGCTGGGATATTAAAAAACAGGTGCGCGAAGAGGTGTTTTTCACCGACGGCCGCATCTACGTCAAGGGCAAAAAGACCCGGCGCGGAATTAGAAAATGGGCGGATTACATCCTCTATTACAAACCAAATATCCCGGTGGCGGTCATCGAAGCCAAACGGAATGAAAAGTCGGTGGGTTTCGGCATCCAACAAGCCCTCGATTACGCCCTCACCCTGGATCTTCCGCTGGCTTACAGTTCTAATGGCGACGGATTCCTGGAACACGACCGCACCCAATCATCCGGTCAATTGGAGACTTGCCTCGCCCTCGATCAATTCCCGTCGCCCGATGAGCTCTGGCGCCGCTACAAAATCTACAAAGGCATCCACACGCCTCGACAAGAGGAGATCGCCGTCTATGAATACTTCTCCGGCAGCGGCCATAAAACTCCCCGCTATTACCAGCAAATCGCCATCAACCGCGCAACCGAAGCCATCGCCAAAGGGCAAAACCGCATCCTCCTGGTAATGGCCACCGGCACTGGTAAAACCTTCACCGCCTTTCAAATCATCTACCGGTTGTGGAAGAGCGGCCTCAAAAAACGGATCCTTTATCTGGCGGACAGAAACGCCCTCATCGATCAGGCCAAACGCAACGATTTTAATTATTTTACCCGGCAGGAACGCCTCACAGTCATCAAGAAGAAAAAGATCGACAAGGCATTCGAGATCTATATGGCCCTATATCAAGGCCTCACCAATTACGATGAGGACTCCGACGCGTACAGAGAATTCAGCCCCGGTTTTTTTGATCTGGTAATCGTGGACGAATGCCATCGGGGAAGCGCGGCTGCCGACAGCGCCTGGCGCGAAATCCTGGAATACTTCAGCTCCGCCACCCAGATCGGCCTCACCGCCACCCCAAGAGAGACCTCCACCGTCTCCAATATCCAGTACTTCGGCGACCCAGTCTACACCTATTCACTGAGGCAGGGAATTGCCGACGGCTTCCTGGCTCCCTATAAAGTACTGCGCATCGGTATTGATATCGATCTGGAAGACTGGCGTCCCGAACAGGGCCAGACCGATGAAGCTGGACGCCCAATCCCCGACCGCATCTACAACATCAAAGACTTCGACCGCAATATCGTCATCGACGAGCGCACCAAACTGGTGGCCCGCAGAATCAGCGAATTTCTCCGTAACACCGGTCGCTACGACAAAACCATCGTATTCTGCATCGATATTGAACACGCCGAACGGATGCGCCAGGCCCTGGCCAACGAAAACTCCGACATCGCCTCGCGCCACCCCAAATATGTGATGCGCATCACCGGCGACGATCCCGTGGGGAAGATGGAGCTCGACAATTTCATCGATCCCGAGCAAGTCTTCCCTGTCATCGCCACCACCTCCAAACTCATGACCACCGGAATCGACGCCCAAACCTGCAAGCTCATCGTCCTTGATTCCAATATCGGATCCATGACCGAATTCAAACAGATCATCGGCCGCGGCACCCGCATCAGAGAGGACCTGGGAAAAACGTTTTTCACCATCCTGGACTTCCGCAAAGTCACGGACCTCTTTGCCGACCCCGCCTTCGACGGCGATCCGGTCTCGGTCATCGAGCTCTCCGGCGATGAGACGATCGACCCTGAAGATATCGACGATATAACGGGCGAACCGGTCATCGACGACATCAGTGGCGAACCTCTTCCATTTGACGAAGACGACGAAGACTTCGATGTACCAATGCCGACGGAAATTCCCGGAGCCGGCGATGTCATCGAGGAACCGGGAAAGATCTATGTCGCCGGAGTCGATGTCTCCATCCTCAACGAACGGCACCAATACCTCGACCCTAACGGAGATCTCATCACCGGCAGCCTCAGAGACTATACCCGCCGATCCATCCTCGACCGCTACCGTTGCCTCGACCATTTCCTCGCCGCCTGGAACGACGCGGAAAAAAAGAGCGCCGTCATCGACGAACTGGAAGAACAGGGCATCGTGCTGGAACATCTGCGCGAAGCGGTTAAAAAGGATCTCGACCTTTTCGACCTGGTATGCCACGTGGCCTGGGACCGCCCGCCGTTGACCCGCAGGGAGCGGGCTCAAAATGTCAAAAAGAGGGATTATTTCGCCAAATACAGCGACATCGCGCGCAATGTCATTGAAGCCCTTCTAGAAAAATACGCCGATGAAGGCATCGAGAACATCGAGGACCTATCGGTATTGAAGGTCGATCCTTTCTCGGGATTTGGAACTCCTATCGAGATCATCTCCGCCTTCGGCGGCAAGGAGAAATACCTCGAAGCATTGGCTGAACTTGAATCTGAAATATATAAGGTAGCGTAAATGAAAAATATCGGAAGCATCGTAAAGACTCTGCAAAACATCATGAGAAAAGACCCCGGCGTGTCCGGCGACGCCCAGAGGATCGAACAATTGGGCTGGATGATTTTTCTCAAAATCCTTGACGACAAAGACCAGGAGCTGGAAATCCTTGGTGACGACTATATCTCGCCCATCCCGTCGCCCCTCCAATGGCGCAACTGGGCGGCAAACGACGAGGGACTCACCGGCGACAGCCTCAAGGAGTTTATTGATACCCGGTTGATTCCCGGCCTCAGAGGGCTCGATACCGGCAACGGCAGCCGGCGGTTTGTCATTGTCCGAGAGATTTTCGAAGGCACCAACAATTACATGAAAAACGGCACCATCATCCGCCAGGTGGTGAACAAACTCAATGAGATCAATTTTAATAGCTCCGAAGACCGGCATATTTTCGGCGATATCTACGAATCCATCCTGCGGGACCTGCAATCCGCCGGCAATTACGGTGAATTTTACACCCCCCGCGCCCTTACCGAGTTCATGACCGAGATGGTGAACCCGCAATTGGAAGAAAAGGTCCTCGATCCCGCCTGCGGCACCGGCGGCTTTCTCACCAGCGCCGTGGAATTGATCCGCCGCAGGGATGTCAAAAATCCCGCCGACCTGGAATTGCTGCAACAAAACATCCACGGCATGGAACTAAAACCCCTGCCTTTCATGCTCTGTGTCACCAATATGATCCTTCACGATATCGAAGTCCCCAATATTGAGTACGCCGACAGTTTGAACCGCGAATACACCTCTATCGGCGGCAAAGACCGGGTGGACGTGATCCTTGCCAATCCGCCGTTCGGCGCCTCCGTGACCGACGGTGTGGAAACCAATTTTCCCCTCAATTTCCGCACCACCGAGAGCGCGGACCTGTTCCTGCTCCTCATGGTCCGCTACCTCAAAGACAACGGCCGGGCAGCGATCGTTCTTCCCGACGGTTCCCTCACCGGCGACGGAGTGAAGCACAGGATCCGCCGGCATTTTCTCGAGAATTGCAATCTCCACACCGTGGTCCGCCTGCCCAATTCCGTGTTCCAGCCTTACGCTAGCGTGGCTACAAACCTCTTGTTCTTCACCAAAGGAGAACCCACCCGGACCATCTGGTACTGGGAGCACAAACTCCCCCCGGGAGCCAGGGCCTATTCCAAGACCAAACCCATCAAAAAGGAGGAGTTCGCCTCCCTCGAGGAATGGTGGATCGACCGGAAGCCCAATGAACAAGCCTGGCAGGTCTCCATCCAGGAACTCGAGCAGAATGGATTCAACCTGGATATCAAAAACCCCCACACCCCCCAGGAGCGTCCGCTACCCTCCAGTGAAGAACTACTAGATCTTCTGCATCAGTCGCTTCAAAAGAGCGATCAATTGCTCAACGCCCTAAAAAGCGAGATTGCCAATGGGTAAATGGAAAGAAGTCAAGATTAGAGATTTTCTGAAAGATAGAAGCGGCAAATTTAAACCAGATGCACCTGATGTATCTAATTTGAATCGCATTGAGAAGATTGATTTTACAGGTAATATTCATTTTTCAAATAAAAATTCCAAAACCGATATGATCGTTATAAAGAAGGGCGATTTAGTGATTTCTGGGATTAATGTCGCAAAAGGAGCAATCGCTGTTTATGATGGAGAGGAGGATGTAACTGCAACTATTCATTATTCCTCGTATGTATTTGATATGCAAGAGATAAATGTAGAATTCTTGAAGCATTTTCTCAAAAGCCCCAGATTCAGACAATTGCTAAAGGAACAAGTGAAAGGTGGTATTAAAACTGAAATCAAACCCAAGCACTTACTTTCTCTTGAGATTTCACTTCCGAGCTTTGCTGAGCAGGAAAGGATTTCTGAACAAATCAACCGCCAAATCGCGAAAATAGATATATTGAAGCATGAGATTGATCATCAACTCTCGTTGCTAAAGCAACTTCGGCAGTCCGTTTTGCAGGAAGCGGTGGAGGGGAAACTCACTGCCGACTGGCGAAAAGATCATCCCGAAATCATCTCGGGGGAAAATAGCGCCGAAGGTTTGCTGGAAAAGATCAAAAATGAGAAGGAGAAGCTCGCCTCCGAGGGTAAGATAAGCCGGCAAAAACCGTTCCCCCCCGTCACAGATGACGAGATGCCCTTCGATCTGCCGGATGAGTGGAGTTGGGTGCGGTTGGGGGAAGTTGCAAATGATATTGAGTATGGGAGTTCAGCAAAAGCTGACCTTAATGATCAGAATATTCCAATTTTGAGGATGAATAATATCGTTGAGGGTAAGGTATTTCTTAGGAATTTGAAATATGTGCCCAATTCAATCAAAGGTCTTCCGCGCCTATTTCTAAAAAAAGGAGATATACTGTTTAATAGGACTAATAGTTGGGAATTGGTTGGAAAATCTGGTGTTTTCGATGGTAGTGATAATAGCTATACCTTCGCTTCATACTTGATCAGACTGGCACTGAATAGCTATTTAGATTCCTATT
>JAHELQ010000205.1 GCA_024644125.1 Candidatus Aminicenantota bacterium
AGTATTCGACGCCGCTGGGATCCGAAGCGGTGGTAGCGGTCATGATAATTGAGCCGGGACCGGTGGCAACCGGCACTGAAGCCCATGTCGCCGGATCGGGAGTGGGAGGATCTGTGTCCACTGTATTGTTGATATACAAAAACACGGCGCTGAAGACTCCCCAGTTTCCCGCCGCGTCCTGGCCGCGAACCATGAGGATGTGGCGTCCCTCCTGCCAGCCGGTGGTATCGATGGTCGCATCAACCGCTTCGATTGTGCTGTTGAATGTACCGTCTACCGCAGACATGGAGATAGGGACAGGCACCGGATCGGCCACCCAGGGGGGGACATCGACGTAGTATTCGGCGGCGGCGATGTTTTGTGTAGGTTCTGTACCGTTGCTATTATTGTAGCGGGTGTCGTTGATAGTGGCGCTCAGAGTGACGGTGGTTCCCGCGGGCACTCCGGTGGGAGTCGAGCCGTTGTCGAGAGCGGGGCTCACCGCGTCAGGGCCGGCGGGCGTCATATAGGGAGTTCTCGCCGCCTTGATGCCATAGATTAACGCCGGCATGTTGGCCGGCACGAGTGTGTTTTCGAAATACGAACAATCCTGGAAGAACGTGGTGCCTAATTCGAAACAATAGGCGGCGATTCCCAATTCGCCGTATGAAAACGAGGTGGTGGTTCCGTCGGTGGGATAAAGACCGTATTCTTGCTCCGGCGAATGGCTGTTGAAATAGGCGAATTTTCTTCCCAGGGTTTGGAGCTCTGTTGCGTTGGGCGATGGATTGGGTGTCCAGCCCCAGGGCCAAAGTACCAGCCGGCCGTGGCTGTGTAGATCGATATACACTCCAGTCGAGTCTGAGGGAGCCGGATCTGTGTCGTTGGGTCCTCTCTGGTCCGGGAATTGCGATAGAATATAATTTTGAACTGCCTGGGTTTCAGGTTCGGACGCGGCATATGCCCCGTGGTAGGTCGAGTCGCATTCATAACTCGAGGAGCCGCCGCAGCAATTCCATTTGAATTCAAAGTTCCGGTTCAGGTCAGCGCCTCTGTAATTGGGGTAAATGGCGCAATAATTTTCGTTGGTGTTTTTACGCCAGGAGAGACCTGCCTCCGCCTGCTTGCGGCCGTCGGGATTCGCCTGAAGCATGATGTGCACCTCGTGATAGTCCAACATCCAGGTGGCGTCGGCATCGGTCCCGTAATTGTTTACCAGGTTCTCCGCCAGGCGGGTCGCCAATTCCGCGGTAGCGTATTCTCGGGCGTGAATGGCTGCGGTCATGAAGATTTTTGGCTTCGGGCCGGTTATCGCCGAGTTGGTGAGAACCAGAACGTTCATGTCATATCCCCCCAGACCATTGGCTTTTTCCCATGAATCGCCATGATCGGTCCAGGAAGCCAGGGTAGGGTAGTTGGCGACGATCGCTTCCGCCGTGGCGAATGTCTCTTCAACTGTCCGGTAGCACGGATAATTGGGGATCGCTTCGGTTTGGTACTGACTGGCATCCCGGATCGCTTGCGTTAGCGGAGCGATGGGGTCGGGAATTTGCTCGATTTTCAAACCTGTGGCCAGCAAGCGTTCATATTCTTCCTGGTTTTGAATTTCCACGATCACGTATCCTTTTTCGTACACAGATTCCACTGTGTTCATCGAGATGACAATCTTTCTGGCGGTTTCCACTTTGTCGAAATAGACTTTATAAAAAGTCGATTGACTGGCAGATTCTTCTATTTCTCCCATGGGCGTACCGGCGGATAGCGATGCCAGGTTGCCTCCTGCACTGAGAATAACTACAAAGATAACCAAGAACATGGAGCGTTTGTACGTTTTCATGTTCTAGACCTCCTTCTATGTTTATTTCCCGGCCTGTCAGGTTTTGAAAAATAAATACAGTTCCCTTATTTATAGCTTTTCCCGGTTATTTCTGGTAAATCCTAACATGCCGGGATTTCCTTTCTCATCTCACAGACATTTGGATATTGTAGAAAAAATCCCAAGGATGTCAAGGGAGTAGAAATAGATTTTTTTTATGGATAAAAAACGAATTGAAGTGGAAGCGAATGTTTTGTACAATATATCTCATGGGAAAAAAAA
Source organism: Candidatus Aminicenantota bacterium (assembly GCA_024644125.1). Taxonomy (GTDB): domain Bacteria; phylum Acidobacteriota; class Aminicenantia; order UBA2199; family UBA2199; genus JAHELQ01. The sequence goes on from JAHELQ010000205.1 coordinate 2,078, forward strand.
TTATTTTTTTTAATAATAACGTTTGGTTGTCCATCGGTTTTATTTTGGCAGTATCACTGGCGTCATGCGTTTCGAACCGGCAGGTTTTGACGAACCGGAATTCGGCGGTCGATCGCCAGTCGCAACCGGTTCCAACTTCTCTGGTAGTGGAAGATGGAGTCGTGAAGCGGGGGATGTCCGGGCGGTTCTATCCAACTGTCATTGTCGGTTTTTCAAATGGCGATAAATTGATTGGATATGTTCATTCAGGGTATAAAAGGCTGAAAGAGAATCTCACACTGAGTTTTTCTTCAAATAGTGTCACATTTATGAATGGTCGCTTTGAAAGGTGTTCCGGTGTGAAGGATGGAATTGTAACCTGTCAATGGACGTATAGCGAAAATGGCATCTCTATCCATGCTGTTTCCCGGGTTCAGGTTACCGGCCAACCCAGCCGATTGGCGGTCGCCGACGGGAGTGTGAAATTGGGGAAGAGGTTTTCCCCCTTAATGGAGGTGCATTATTCCGATGGCTCCAAACTGGAGGGGTATCACCATGTGTTTCATCCGAACCGGCCCAATTTGGTTAGTATGGATCCAGGTATAGTGATTTTCGAAAACAGTCATTTTGAAATGGTTCCCAATGCACCGGCAGGGTTGGTTCTATGCGATTGGGAATTCTCTGAAGGAGACGTTCTGGTAATGGCCAGTTCAAAATTGAGTGTGGGGGATCCCCATATCTTTCGAATCGATCACTGTGATGCCAGCGGCGGATCAGGAAAAGGCGCCGAAATAAGCCTTATCGCCAGGTGTGAGGGCGGTTCGATAGGGGCTGAAGCTATCGAGCTCCTCAACATTTATTTTTATTGTAGACCGGATCTGTGTGAACTTATGATGCTTTTGGGTGATTGCTGCGGTTCTGAAAAAACTCCGCCACCGGTGACATTAGAGGAGGGGCCTCCGTTTTTTACTTTCGAATGCCTGAAAAAAGAACAAATGGTGCGCATCACGGTGGATTTCCCTGGCGATGAGCCGAACGTATGTTATGTCACCTTCCCGTGCAGCGAATTGGACTCGATGGTAGTCCAAATCGAAAAATGCTGCAATTGCCTGATGTAAACCATAGCGGTTGCCTTAGCGAAAAGATGTTGTCACCGCGAAGCGCGCAAAAATATTTTTTAGTTGGTGATTTCCAGATCGCCGAATACAATGTGGGCGTTGATGATCAGGCGCTTCCCTTCGGATCCCTGGGGATTGCGACTTTTGTTTTTTAAATCCCCCAGGACATTGGAGCTACGGATTTCCAGTGTCCAGGACTGGGGAATCATGATGTGGATGTCGCCGAAGATCACCGAGGTATCGATGATCGCTCCCTCTTCACCGAGTTTGGCGTCTTTGAGGTTGAGCCGCGTGTCGCCGAAAATAGTGGAAAGGGTGCCGCCGAGAAAGGCCTGGCTGTTCGACACTTTTTCAAGGTCGCCGAAAATGACATGGCCTTTGATTTGATCCTCGCCGCTGATTTCGGATGTTCTGCCTGGGGAATAGTAGGTATCCCGCTTCAAGACGAGGGATAGACCTATCAGGATCAGTAATGCCGGCCAGTATTTCCAGATTTCGTTCCATGCGATGATGTTGTTGGTGGGCAGGAGAAAGATTCCTCCAAGCACAATGAAAAACCAGGCGGAGAAGTTGTTGCCTCTCCGGGAATTAACGAGATCCGCCACGCCGATGGCGATGATGATCAACGGCCACCAATGGCTGAAGCGAAAATTGATGATTTCGATATTGTCCAACAACCACATGGCGCCGACGATAATCAGGATTACTCCAAGGACCGATCCGCCTCCATGGCAATGTTTTTTCTGATTGTTCATACCGCCTCCTCCTAAAAACACTTTAGACAAAAAAATCCAGGTGACAATAATATATTCCTCTAAAAAAGTATTGTCAATTGTTTCGGGATGGTTTTTTGCCGGTTTGCCGCCGGTGTTGCATAAATTCCCCAAAACTGTTACTATTGTCTCTAAAATTTATGGAGCGAGTGATATGGATCGGACGTTGATGTTCATCATTTTTTTGTCGATCGTTACGGCAATTTATTTCGGAATGCATTTTGTTGTTTACAAAGCCCTGGTGAAAGGGCTCGATATGTCGCAGAATCTTGTTTTCTGGTTCAGGATTTTCTTCGTTGTGTCGGGACTGTCTTTTTACGCCAGTATTATATTGAGCCGGGCCTTCCATATTTATGTGTTGAACTTTTATGCGAATGTGTGGCTGGGGGTGCTGGCCATCGCTTTCACGATAACGCTTGCGCAATGGATGTTGATGGCGATTTTCCCCGCGTACGCAAAGTCGTTCGCGCTGGCGGCTGTGGCTCTCATTGTCGTTATGTCCGCTTATTCATTGGTCAATGGATTTCGAGCGCCGGTCGTCAGGCAAATAGACATCCCATTGAAGAATTTACCCCGTGAATTATCGGGTTTTTCAATTGTTCAATTATCCGATGTCCACCTGGAGAAATATAAATCCACCAAAGCCATCAAAGAGATCGTGGCGGCGGTGAATTCGCTAAATCCCGATCTAGTGGTAATCACCGGCGATTTGATTGACGGCAATGTATGCGAAGACGGATATTTTTGTAGCCAATTGCTGAAACTAAAATCCACCCATGGGGCCATCGCCATTACCGGGAATCACGAATATTTCGCCGGTATCGATATGTTTCTGCAGATCGCCAGGGAGAGCAAAATAACAGTTCTTCGCAACGAAATGACCGAAGTGGCGGGGTGGTTGCAAATTGTGGGACTCGAAGACCGCGAGGCCGGCCGTTTTGGAGGGGAAACGCCCGTTCTGGATAGGTTGCTTGAAAAATGCGATCCCAATAAACCGATCATCGTCCTCAATCATCGTCCCACAGATTTCGACCGGGCGGTGTCTCTCGGTGCCGGCTTGCAATTATCCGGCCACACCCACGCCGGACAGATTCCTCCTCTCGACATTCTGGTCTATTTTATTTATAAATATCACGCCGGCCTGTTCCAGAAGGACGGTTCGTATATTTATACAAGCAGTGGGACAGGTTATTGGGGGCCGCCGATGCGGTTGACTTCGCGCAACGAAATCACCCATTTTGTGTTGAAAGCGGGAAAGTAAAATATAAAGAGCGGGCAACGGGGCTCGAACCCGCAACATCAAGCTTGGGAAGCTTGCACTCTACCATTGAGTTATGCCCGCGATTTCAAAAAGAGAGGATAATAAATTATCCGAGGCTTGTCAATATGCCTAGTTCAGATTTTTAATTTTCCCGGGATAGGGATGTTTTTCGCCTCTTCTTATTTTAGGCGGCTCTAGAACTTGTTCTTCCTCTTTTTCTTCCGGTGGGTAAATGGTGGCGTCGTTTTGCAATAAGGGGTAAATTTTTAAACAAATCCAGGCGTCGGTGGCCGCGTAAACTTTCTGTTTGTCCGTAAGATGCGGCACTGCCCAGTTGGTCCGTTGGGCGGTTTTTACCAGGCGTTTATTCAGATATCTGGCGGTTAGCGCTCTTGCGCCAACCTGTATGATACCCTTGTCCGAGGCTAATTTACTAAGATCCACAAAACTTCCTGGATAAAATCTGTCGAATTGTTTTAATTTTTCCATATCGCCGTTCAAGCCAATGCCGATTTTCAATATGTCCTTGTCCGCCAGGAAATTCCATAACAATCCTGAAAATTCGTTATTGTTGGAGCGAAAGAGGTATGCCACATCGGCGGTTGCAATTTGAATCAGGGAGATGGGGTACGTGATTCCTTTGGTAAAAGAGGGACGGCTCTCAGTATCAAAGCCCACATAATTTTCTTTTTGAAGCTTTTGCGCCACTGTATTGATATCTTCGTCCTGATCAACCATCACGACCTTGCCGGCAAATTTGATGATAGGAAGGGTATTGATATATTCTTTGCTCAGCCTGTTAATAGGTGCTTCAGTCAATTTTTAATCCTTAATGATCTAATGCGATTCTTCTATTTTCAATCCCCATAATGGGAATCTTGTTGTGCAAGTTATGCTCCATTATACTCCTAAAAATATTTTTTGGCAACCCCGCGCATTTTCCAGAATCCCCCACCTAATTTTTTATCCACCCCTCAGCCCCGCTTTTCCCGGTTTGAGACTCACATTCGCCTCAAAAACGAGTAGCGGATCAGTAAATTTTGCTTTAACTCATCGATATTTCCTTCGAAATCCAATTATATCTTTTCTCTTCTATAGATAACTTTATCTTTAGACCATTGGCGTGCCTGACCAAATAGGCCGGGAGATTGATGAGATGGGACCTGACAGCTTTCATTCTTTTGTATCTCCAGGCATCCCCCAGCCCCACATGCCGCATGATCGCCTGCACATTCATGGTTATAACTTGCTCCATCGCCGTCTTTTGAGGCAAATTCCGCTGAAGATATGGATAAAACTCAGGAAGTACGAAGCTCCTGATTCGTCTGGGTTTTAGAAAAACAATACTTTCTTTTGCGAGGCCACCACCATGCTAAAAATAGAATACCATCACATTCCATTATATAGTGGGATGTTCAGCGAATCGGATTTTACTAAAATAATCCAATCAATATGTCTACCCAAATTGCAAAATATAGCAGGCAACTGGTTTGGAAAAGCACAATCAAAAGGATTCCGTAGAGAATTTTATCCCTATGAATCATTAAATTATAGATTCATTCTGCCAAAGATTCTAATTGGTAATACAGAAAGTCAAACTCTCAAATAATTCAAATTCCAGGCTTTTAACAAAATCTCATGAAATAACGAAGCGGGGTCGTCCAATTAAGCTTTCACGTCGGCTACTCGACGCGAAAACTTTAAATCATTGACGTCACAGGCAATAGACATTTGTCGCTGAACACCCATTTTTTTTATACAATCAATTCGTAAAGGTATTGGCCGATTTAGTTCGTAAATGTATGCGCCTCTTGACACCATTTTTCTTGAATGCATCCTGCTTCGTCGGGATTAGGTTTGCTATCAAAGCTCTTGACACCAGGTTGGCCGTCTGCTTTGGAGACGCATTCAATAACTTTTTTTTCCAATTCCGAAACGCCCAGTAGCTAAGATTATGGGATCTACAAAAATCCCGCTGCGACAGTCCGCTGGATTGCCATTCTTGCACCAGCGGTGCCCAATAGTTCATGCCCTTTTTCAGATAAATTTGACGATCTGTTTTACACACCTGTGATTTCATGATAAGCTCCTCATTCATGTCAAACAAAAACTTTGACACAAAATGAGAAAGAGGGAAAGAAGGGGGTGGTTAGGCGCTTACAAACTATCTTACAACTGATTCTTGGGTGCTCAATTATTTATAGCTAATTAATTCTTTTATAGTCTGGGAGTTTCTTGGCTTTGATAAAATCTATCACCTCCGCAAAATGCCTGTCGTTATATTCATCCTCGCTAAGGAAAATTACAAATAATCTCCCATAGTTTTCACTATGACCGAATCCACTCATATTAGCACTATGAACGTTTACATAAATTGTTTGATTTCCTAAATTTCCTTTCAAATATACAATGGGCTCAATTTCAATTTGAAAATTAATAATACCAATATTATCATATTGAATATATTCCATTTTTTTGTACATCCCAATAAGAGCATATTTAATTGAAGTAGGAGATTTTTCTTTTATAAAATTGAAGAATTCATTCTGAGCTGCTTGTATTATATGTTCTAATGACTTTTCTGTAAGTAAATCCTGATTTTCTTTATAACTTTTTTGGCAGCCATGAAAGGTCAAAATCAAAAAAATAAAAAGAATCAATATAATTTTAGATATTTTTAAAATGGGAACCTCCAAAAACTTACTTTACCTACTGAATACTCTAAACACCACTTTTCATAAATATAACCTTGTAATTCTGATGCCGCTACTGACATTACTCCAAAGTTTTCCGGAATATGAGAGGGAACTTTTTCATGAAAAAACACACATCTTTGTATACACTTGGGGAGCAAGGGGTTTGGTCCATTTTTAGGCGTTCCATAGCTTTTTAATCTCTTTCCTCCCGGCCCAAAAGCAGGTTGGGTTTCGCTTTTTGGATTAGATTTCCAGTGCTTTATCATCCACTCTATCAGCTTAATTCTCTCTAAAATTCGCTCCCTTTCTTCGCAACATTGGCTTGGTTCAAACGGGCGTGCCCATAGGCCATGAGGATCAACCAAATTTACCGGATTATTTTTTGTAAATAAATAAATGTTTTTCTCTAATTCCATCCCAATAGGATCTTCAGAGGTAAAGCGACCTATTTTAGGTCTATAATATCTATGATAGAAATAATTCAGTCCAGATTCCTGATCAAAATATTTTGACTGGAAGCCGAGGTTGCCTTTGGTGGGGCCGGATTGGGAGAGGAGGTTGCCGAAGGTGTCGTAGTGGCGGGTGGTTGCGGTGGTCTGGGTTTGGTGGGAGAAGATTTTGTAGATGGTTCCTACCTGGTCTTTGATGTAGGAGTACCAGCCGTAGGGGTGGGCGAAGAGGTTTGAGGAGGCTTCGGAGAATTCGATGTGCCCTTCGA
>JAHELQ010000739.1 GCA_024644125.1 Candidatus Aminicenantota bacterium
GCATGTTGGTAATAGGGAAGGCAAGTAGTTTGAGATACCACGGCGAGATGACGAAGAAGAGAATGCCCAGGATTGCGAATTTTCCCGTGATCTTTTTAAGGAAGAGGTAGGAGAGATGGATAACGCCCAGGCCCGCGGCCAGGGAGATGAGCTTTCCCGCGATGATGAATGCTTCCGCGGGTTCGACGAAGAGGGCGATGAGTTTCCCCAGGGGGTACATGAGCAACGGGTAGAGGGGGGGGATAATTCCGATGTTCAGGTTCCCGGAGAACAGTTTTTCGGCCACTTCGTAGATTTTGTAGAAGTCCGGTGGGCCGATCTTTTCGACCAGGGTCAGGAGGAGCCAATTGGCAACAGTAAAGAGGTAAATAAAGGAAAGCATAATGCGTTCGTTTTGACTGGCGGTCTTTGCAGAAAATCGTTTTATAAATTGCATTTTCATGAAGAGGTTATTATACCAGTTTTACTCGGAATAATAAATAGTTTTTGTTTATCCTAAATCCGTCATCAAATTTCGCCAGACCGTTTTTCGTGGTTTCGCCAGCATTTTCATCCAACTTTTTTAATTAAGGAGGTAATTTTATTCGGTTCATTTTTTTTAAAAATCCAACATATCGTTATTAATAAACAATATTTAGCTTTGAGATAGACACCTACCACTACATCGGTTCTTCTCTTATTACACCTCCTCTTACGACTCATTATCCTGATGGTAAAGGGATTAACTGGAGAATTTTTTTTCTCCATCTAATTAACGCTTCCGCCATTGTGCTTTCCTTGCTCAACACAATATGCAATTGACGGCTGCGATTGACCACTCGCGCGGCAATATTGATTATGCAAAAACGGACGGCTTTCATCCGACTACGTCTCCAACTGCTATCAAGCACTAACTCTTTGACCAGCGCGTGAAGGTTTAAGGCCAATATCATTACGCCCCACCAGCACGCATTCGCTCCAAACTCTCCACACGGAAGTTTACCTCCCGAAAAATCCTTTTTCATTACACTGTGGATATGCTCGCTGCGACCACAACGTTTGCGGCACCAATGGATCAACTCCTCTCCTTCCCAATCCATATTGGTTACATAACCCCCTATCCGATAGCGTTTCCCTTCACACACCGCAGTGGGGAAATCGTAAGCATCTTCACTATCAAATCCCTCCAACACCGGCTGACCAATGGCTTCCCGTACGGCAAAATATCTATACAAAGGCGCAGCAAGACGATACCCTTTACGCGACGGTACATAGCTCACTTCACACCACTCCTGACCACTGGAAATCTTTCGACCTCCAATATCCATATGAATCGGATGCCAATCTCCTTCGCCAACCTCGGATACACTTGCTTTAAATTCTTTGCTCACCTTACTGCTTACACAAAAATCAATACGACCGAATCGAGTATTCTTACCTTCTGAACAGTAGTCCAGGAGTTCATACTTATAGCCCGCTGAGTCCGAGCGGAGATAGACCCGCTTAACTCCATCCGGAACATGAGACAGACTCTCTTCAAAGACTCGTTTCAATTCAGAACCAGCCGAAATATTGCCATCTCGAAATTCGCTGTGTAATACCATATCCTGCTCATACCAGTAGACGTTGAGCGGTTGGTAAGCCTTAAAACCTTTGTAACACCTACGAGCCTCGCATTTCTCACTACCCACTAACGTCGCATCCATATCAAGGGTCGCTACTTCAACGGAACGATTTCTCTGCATAAAATCAATTAGTTCTACATTGAGAGAATTTAGCCCTAAAAGACCTTCTGAAAATTGATCGAATCGTTTCAAATACCTTAATATCGAGCTGGGACCTGGAAAACTGGATTTACGGCCTTTACGAAATCTCTTCTTCAAACTGGCTCGCTCTTTCTTCCTTAAACTTTTCTCAAAACGACGAAACAAACGACATAAACCCTCGTCATTACCAAGAACACCAATATCATCTACACTCTCCCCTCCACAAAGGTTCAATAATATCAATGATACCAACAGATGCCAATCACACCAACCCTGAGCAGTGCCGCTTACCGATACATTACGTTTGACCAGATCGATGAAGTTGAGCCGATGCAGAAGATCAAAATAAATCCCTAAACCTGCGTACGATGTCATTCCCAATGAACTAATCAATCGGGTATACTTGAAATTAAATGAACCTTGTGTCATAATATGTTCACCTCGTTTATGATGGATTTCCCTGTCAGGATATCCTTATTATACCTTATTTTAAAGGCATAAACGAGGCCTTTTATTTTTTTTGATGATTTATTTAGGCCGGACCAGCGCGGATTATCCCGGTATTACTTTTATCTCTCAATCTGAAATCCTCCTTAACGTCGTAGAACCCTCC
>JAHELQ010000740.1 GCA_024644125.1 Candidatus Aminicenantota bacterium
CGGGCGACCGCGTTTGCCCTGCGATTCAGTTGGATATATGAAAGGGTCCGGCTCTCATGGATTAAAGCGATGGCCAGCGGAGATTTGGCAGCTTGACGTTCGAAAAGGGAAGCGATGGTAGCTTCGCCGGGATATACGGCATCGATTCCATTAATTCCCCGAAGCAATCGCTCCTTCTCTTCTAAAGTCATCGGATCGATATCGAGGATTCTTTTCGTTGGCTCGTTGGCCACTGCGGCGGCAATGGCAACGAAGTAATCGATGAAGCGCTGCACAGTTTTCCGGGCAAACAAGCGGGTGCAATATTCGGTTGAGAAGGACAATTGCTCACCTGCTTCGATGCCAGTGATATCCAGGTCGAATTTGGCGGTGCGGTCGCGGTAGCGAAACGGCCTCATCATCAAACCGCGGATCTCCAATTCAGGCGCGTCCTCCAATTGAATTTCCAGATTCTGCAATGAAAATACAACGTCGAAAATGGGATGCCGTCCGGTATCCCGGGTTTCCACCGCTCGCTCCACCAGGTCCTCGAATTGGTATTCCTGGTTTTCAAACGCATCGGTGGTTCGCTCCCCTACTTCCCGGACAAATGACCGGAATACTTTCTCGCCCAATGGAGCGTTTCGCAATGACAGCATATTGACGAACATTCCGATCACCGGTTCCAGATCGTCATGGCGACGGCCGATCACAGGGGTGCCTACAACGATATCCTCCTGGCCGCTGAGTTTTGACATCAAGACATTAAAAATCGCCAACAAAACCGAAAACAGTGTTGTATTCAATTCCCGCGCCAATTGTTTCAATCGTTGCGTCTCTTCTCTCTCCAGCCGGAAACCGATTTTCTCCCCTTCGAAACTCTGCATCACTGGACGGGGAAAATCATAGGGCAATACCAGGGCATCGGGTTCATCGGCGAATTCCCGGAGCCAGTACTCCTTCTGCTGCTCCAATGCTTGCTTGCGACGGGCAGTGTTTTGCCAGGCGGCAAAATCCTTGTATTGCAATGCGAGGGGGGGCAATTGTCTGCCTGCCAGCAATTCCCGGAATTCCCGGACAAAAATCCCCATCGAGAAACCGTCGGAGGTAATGTGATGCGTATCGGTCAAAAGAATGTGACGGTTCTCACCCAGCCTGACCAATCCCACCCGGATCAAGGGCAACGAGCCTAAATCGAACGGCCGCACAAACCGGTTTACCAGAGTTTCCGCTTCATCATCGATCCCTTCGTCATATTCCACGACGAACGGAACTTCGCGGTGAATCCGTTGCACCGGTTGCCCATCCACCACATCGTAGGTGGTTCGGAAGCTCTCGTGCCGCATCACGAGGGTGTGAAAAATATGATGCACAGTTTCTTTGTCCAGGGGACCTTCGCATATCAAAATGTGCGGTTTGTTGTAGAACAGACTGTCGGGCGCCATCTGGAAGAGTATGTATTGCCTTTTTTGGGCGGATGAGAGAGGGTAGTACTCCCGCTCTTCAACCGGAAGGATGTCCTCCTGCCGGTGAATGACGCCTGCCTCTACCAAACCTGCCAGTTTCTGGATGGTGGGCGTCTTGAAGATGTTCGCCAACGAGATTTTGACTCCCAACTCTTTCTGGATTTTCGAGACCAGGATGATGGCTTTTAGAGAGTGACCTCCCAGCTCGAAGAAATCATCGGCAATACCGATGGAATCCTCGGCGCGCTTTAAAATGGTTGACCAGATGCTGGTCAATTGCCGTTGGATAGGTGTGGTGGGGGCGATATATCCCGCGCCTTCCATCGCTTCCGGTTGCGGCAGGGCGCGTCGATCCACTTTACCATTGTGGGTGAGGGGGATTTTCTGGATTGGGATAAAATAGGATGGAATCATATACTCCGGCAACCGTTCGGACAATGCCGATCTAATTTTTCCGCTATCGATCCCATCATCCCCCACCAGATAGGCGCAAATATAGTCTGAATTATGAACGGATGCCACCGCGTCGGCCACTCCGGGGTAACGTTTGAGGTGCGCCTCGATCTCCCCTAACTCGATCCTGTAACCGCGGATTTTAACCTGGTTGTCCACCCGCCCGATGAATTCGAGGTGTCCTTCCGGAAGCCAACGGGCCAGATCTCCTGAGCGGTAGATCATATCCCCCGGCTCGAATGGATTGGGCACAAATTTTTTCGCCGTCAATTCCCTGTCCGCCAGATAACCTCTAGAGAGGCCGATGCCGCCGATGCACAATTCGCCCCCCAGACCAACCGGTTGCAATTGGAGCGCTTTATTCAAGATATACACCCGCGCGTTGGGCATAGGAGTTCCGATGGGCATGATCGCAAGCTTCGAGGCCATCTCGGCGCTAAGAGTAAACGAGG
>JAHELQ010000741.1 GCA_024644125.1 Candidatus Aminicenantota bacterium
TTTTGGTTCAGGAGGTAGAGCTTCAATTCTCTGGGGGAAATCAACTCCATCATGATGAGTATTTCGCCCAATTTTTGTTTGGTTATGGCCTGGGTTTTCATCGCCTCATGCAATTGTCTAAGGTCTATCTTTCCCATCCGCACTAACAATTCGCCCAGTTTCGGACTGGCGCCGGAGCTGGTGGCGTGGGAGACATCCAGCAATTCTGCCGGGCATTCTTGCCAGAATTGTTCCCGGTAGGCCTGGGGAGCGTCGCAGATACAATGGAGACAAAATGGGCATACCTGGCTGGGAGTAGCGTGGATGCAAAATGCCGATTCAAACGCGTTAAACGGCGATGCGCAATACCAGCATGCGACGATATATTCTCTATCCTGCTCCATCGAGACCCCATTCACTAATGTATATATATTATACTATATCACTGAAATAAAATCTCCTAAATTGCAAAAACATTCATTTAATAATATAATGATATCTGTATTGTGATAGATGTTCCTGTAAAAAAAACATGAATCGAAGCGGAGGAATAGGTAGATAGTCATGATTGCCGAGGAATTGTTAAAGAAAGTCAAGCGGATCGAAATCATCTCGCGCAAAACCTCGAAGGAAATCCTGGCCGGAGAGTACCATTCGGCATTCAAAGGCCGTGGAATGGAATTTGCCGAGGTGCGGGAATACGATACCGGAGACGATATCCGGTTCATCGATTGGAATGTCTCTTCCCGGATGGGACGGATGTATGTGAAACAATTTGTCGAAGAACGTGAATTGACGGTAATCCTTGCCATCGATCTTTCGGCGTCGTTGGGATTTTTTTCTGGCGTCAAGAGCAAAAAGGAAATTGCCGCTGAAATATCAGCGATCGTTGCCTTCACCGCCATGTTGAACAATGACAAGGTGGGACTGCTTTTGTTTACAGACCAGGTGGAGCGCTTCATCCCACCCAAAAAGGGGAAGAGCCACCTCTTGCGGATCATCCGGGAAATCCTGCAATTCGAACCGCAAGGGAAGAAGACGTCGATTCACAACGGACTGGTTTATCTGAACAAGGTCATCAAAAAGCGGGCCATCGTGTTTTTAATTTCTGATTTTATCGACAGCGAATTTGACATGCCGTTGAAAATTTCCAGCCGGAAGCATGATCTCATCGCGGTGAATATTTCCGATTCTAGAGAACTGGATGTGCCCGATAGCGGTATGTTCCTGCTTCAAGATTCGGAAACCGGGGAAGATTTTTTCGTCGATTTTTCCGCGGCCGAGACCCGGAAAGGGTTTGCCGAGATTTTGAAACAAAAGCGCCGGACTCTCGACGACATCTTCAAGCGGTATGGCGTGGATGTCGTGGCGATCGATCATGAGTCGGAATACGACAGGCCATTATTCGATTTTTTCCTGAAACGGAAGAAAAAATACGCGAGGTAAGGGGATACTATGTCGAAGCGATTCATTTTTTCTATAATGATCTTAATGGTCATATCCTCGCTACCGTTGCTGCCTGACACCCAGGTGTTGATCTCCGCCTCAAAAAATCTGGCGTTGATCGGCGATGTGATTTCCTTGAAAATTGTGGTGAAAACCGACCACCAGGCCGACGGGATTAAAACGATTATCGCAAAAGAAGAATTCGATGTCGTATCGAAAGCCGATCTTCCGCTTCAACGGCATGATAACGAGCTTGTGTTCGAACAGGACATCGAAATCGCCTATTTCCGTACCGGCGATTTTGAGCTAGGTCCTTTCACTATTGAAGTGGTGGCCGGGGAAGAGGTTCTAGAAAAAAAAGAGACAAACTCGATCCCCATCAAGATCAAATCGGTTTTGACCGATGCCGACAAAGATATTGTGGATTTGAAAAATCCTATTGAATTTAAGGGCAATCCGTTTTTTGTGTTGAAATACGCGTTGATTTTGTTGGCGCTTCTGTTACTGGCTCTGTTATTTGTATACTACTTAAAAAAACGTGACCGTTCCGGCAGTGGAAAGCCGGAGCCGGTTCTCAGTCCTACCGAGGAGCTGGCTCTCCGGGTGAAGGAATTGATGGCGTTGCGTCTGCCGGAGAAGGGTATGCTCAAGGAGTTTTTTCTCCGATTAACGGAGATTCATAAACACTTTTTAAACCGGCAATACCAGTTCAACGCCGAAGATTTGACCACATACGAAACATTGTTGTTTCTTGATTCCCGCGAGAACCAGCGAGCTGTTGTCGATAGTATCGGTTTTGTCCTCAATACATCCGACCTGGTAAAGTTCGCGAAATATATTCCGGGTGTAGAGGTTATGGAAGACCTGAATCGGAGAATATCCGGTTTGGTTGATTCGATGCGCCGGCGGGAGATGGAAATGGCAA
>JAHELQ010000206.1 GCA_024644125.1 Candidatus Aminicenantota bacterium
CAACCATGCCGCATGATTCCCAACAATGAGGCAATCAGATCCGCCCGGTCGGTCACAAAGATGGCGCAGATGGTTCCGGGAGACACGCCTTCGCGAACCAGTCTTCGTGCCACAGCAGCGGCACGGAGATCCAGCTCCCGGTAGGTCAGTCGTTTAGCGCCGGCGTCCACGGCAAGACGCTCCGAAAAAGCGGCAAAAGCCTCCGGCAGTCTGTGTAGAAGAAGTTTCAATTGTGTCATTCCATATTTTCCAGATCGTCGTTAAAATCATCCAACATGTGTCGTGGCATACCCGGCGACAATTCGATGGCAGAGATGGAAATCGACGGATCCTGCGCGACGGCTTCAAGTATGTGATGCATACTTGCGGCCATCCGCTCCATGGTCTCGGGTTTAAATAGCGAACGGCAATAATTGAGGCGCAGATGAACCGTTCCCGCCAATTCATAGGCTTCCAATTTGAAATCGTACTTGGCGCTCACCCAGGGAAGTTCATACGGTTTGAGCCGCAAATCCCCCACTGTCAACGAGTCTGTATTCCGGTCCAACATATTGATCATGGTGTCGAAGAGGAGATTGCCCGATTGATTGCGCTCCAGGCCAAGATCCGCTACAATCTCTTCGAATTGAACATCCTGGTTTTGAAACGCAGCCAGAGTAGATTCCCGCACTTCTTCAAGAAAACGGATGAAGGATTTATCGCCGTCAGGAAAAGATCTGATTACCAGCGTATTGACAAACATCCCGATGATGCGGTCGAGTTCAACCTGGGGGCGACCGGCCACAGGAGTTCCTACCAGGATGTCGCCGGCTCCGGTATATTTTTCGAGCAATACATTGTATGCGGCCAACAAAGCCATAAACAATGTGGCTCCGGCTTCCGAGGCCATCCTCTTCAACGCGGCGGCGGTGTTTTTTTCGATGACAAAGGGAATGGACGCGCCACGGTAATCGCGCGTTTGTGGGCGGGGGAAATCGATTGGAAATTGCAGCGACGGTAGCTCGCCCGACAATACATTCCGCCAATAATCCCGCTGTTTGTTTATTACCCCGGAATTCCGCCTGCGTTTTTGCCAGCAAGCGAAGTCGCGGTAGTGGAGCGTCAACGGCTGGAGGGCTACCCCCTTGTACAATTGCAGAAATTCTTCCACAAACACTTTGTCCGACACATCGTCGGTAACAAGATGGTGCATATCGATCATGAGAATATGCCGGAGGTCGGCGATTTTCAACAGCCGGGCTCGCACGTAGACGGGGATTTCCAGATCGAAGGGCCGTACAAAGTCCTCCATTTCCGCCTCGATCGATTCTACGCTGCCGTCGCGAAGCTCCAGCTCGAAATGCACCGCGTCCGCATCGTGAATCCGCTGCACCGGTTCATCCCCATTCATCGTCATGGAAGTACGCAGACTCTCATGCCGCTTGATAAGTCCCCGGAACGCAGCCTGCAACCGCTCCGTATCGAGGGGACCTTCCATCCACACCAACTGGGTTTCATTGTAACCGGTGGCGGAAGGATCGAATCGCTGCAAAAAATAGAGACGCCTCTGGGCGGAAGACAGCGGGTAATTTTCCCGCGCATCCACCGGGGTGATGGAATCATAGGCTTCCTCGATGGAGCCTTCGATATAGACTGCCAATTCACTTATGGTAGGATGGTTGAAAAACGCTGCCAATGGGATTTTCACCTGGAATTCCTTGTGCAACCGGGACAGGAAATTGATGGCCCGCAATGAATCGCCGCCCAATTCGAAGAAATCATCGTTGATGCCGATTTTTTCAAATCCGAAATAATGCCGCCAGATTTCCGCCAGAGTCTTCTGGGTGGGAGTTTGGGCTTCCACATAATCGATGGAGAGTTCGGGCCTGTCGTATCCAGCCGGCTCTACCGCGTCTTCCCGCAATGTTTGCATGATTCCCGATTCCTCGTCGGCGGCGTTGCGCAGGCGCGATTCCATCTCATCAATCGGGATGGACGAGATAGCGATGTGCGGTTCGTTTTCCGAAAGGGCGCGGCAGAAGATATCGATGCCTTCCTTTACGGAAACACCATTCTCCAGAGCCACATCCACCCGGGCCGCGGCTTTTTTGGCAGCCTCCGCCGCCTGCCCCACCTCCCGCCACGAGTTCCAATCGATGGCCAGATGGAAGGTGTCGCTCCTGTGTTGTTTGTACAGGGCGAACGCGTCCAGAAAGGCGTTGGCGGAACAATGGGCCGCCTGCCCGAAGCCCGGTAAATGGGAAGCCAGGGATGAAAAATAGACCACGAAGTCCGGTTCGAGTCCCCGCTCGGACAATACCCGGTCAAACGCCAGAATGCCGTTCACTTTCGGCGCCAACACATCATCGCTCATCCGCCTGGTGCGGCGGTGGATCACCGCTCCGTCAGGCACCCCGGCCAGATGGATGATGCCGTCGATACGACCATACGTCTCGACCGCCAGGTCCACCAATTGCCCCACTTGCTCAGGGTCTGCGATATCCAATTGCCGCACCATCACATCCTTCGCGTGTCGGCGGATGGATGTCAATTTATCTTCTCTTATAGTAACTCTACTATCCTGGACTGCACAGCAAGCGGTTTCGGTACGGGCCAGCAACAAGGCGCTGTCGGCCGTCTGTCGATCGATTCCTTCGCCCGGCCTCGACTCGACCTTCTGGAAGCCGGCGTCGCGAAGAGCCGTTTTCCAGGTTTCCACACCCATCAAAGGGGATTGGGGACGGAGGTCGGTGTCGGTAAAATACCACCAGCCGTCGGTAAGCCCCCAGATCATATCGTCCCAGGGTTGCGGATTGGTGTCTTCGATCAACGCCAATAGTCCTCCGGGAACCAGCAGCGATTTTAGATGCCCGAGGGTTTCGAGCACATCGGGAGTGGCGTGTACCACATTGAGCCCCACCACAACGTCAAAACGAGAAGGATCGAATCCCTGGTTCGCCGGATTTTTTGAAATGTCCAGCACACTGAATTCCATAAAATCGCGACCTTCTTGCGCGGCACGATTTTTCGCTTCCTGGACAAAGGTGGTTCCTAAATCGGTAAAATAATAGTGCGTAGACGTTTTTTCCAGATGGGGCAAGAGCATTCCCGCCAATTGCCCATGACCGCCTCCCACCTCGAGGATTCTCAACTTCCGGCCGTCCGCCATGGTTTGCGCCGCTTGCCTCAATAATTCACCCAGCATCTCTCCATGCAAACGGGTATATGAATGGCCGGCGATATCGGCGCCGGCGTCTGCCATGAGAGTGGAATCCCCGCCTGGATAGAGCGCCGACAGGCCGTCGGCTTTTCCGGTGAGCACATCCGGTAATTTGGAAGAGCAATGCTTCAATAACCGGAACATCCCCTTAAACATTGGATATTCCGCCGACAACCACTCCTCCGAAAGGGGATTAGCGCGTTCCGCGTTTACATTCGCCTCCGTTATCAGCTCGTCCCGGTGGCGAACCAGGCTCGCGAGAAGCCTTTTTCGTTTGGGTATCACCTGAGGAGAAGCGAGCGATATCCCTGCCCCGGCGAGCGAGGAATCGATCAATTGCGCGCAATACCGCCGGGCGTTTCCAGGAAGCCCTGGATAATCTGCGATGCTTTTGATATCAAGCTCTTCAATCAGTTCTCGCTCCCGAAGGGAAAGATCATCGTCTCCTCTCCCGCGATGGGTGAGAATCAATGTCGCTTGCAGAGTTTCCGCCAGGTAGCGGGCCAATTCCAGACCGACGCCCCCCATACCTCCGGGCAGGAGATAGACGCCGTTCTTTTGCAAACGCCCGGGTATTTTTTCAGCGCAGGCTTCAAAGCGCTCCGGTTGGAAGGTGTGAATCCAGCGTCGCCCCGCCCGGTAAGCAGTTAGCGGTTCGTTCGAGTTCGCGCTCAATTCTGCCAGCAGCAACTCCGCCTGCCGAGCTTGTTTGACCGGATCGCCGGTTTCTTCGATATCAATCGCGCGGCAAGCGATGTGAGGGTATTCCAGAGGAACCACCCGCAGTGCGCCGGCAATCAACGCCTGGAAGGGATGCGCCAGATCGCCGCCGGTCACCTCCATGCCATTGGCGGTGATGATGAAGATGGCGATGCGTTCCTGCCGACCAGTGTTGCCCAGATCGCGAACCAGGTCGATGAGGTTATGGAAGTTACGCTCTATGGCTACTTCGACGGTATCGTCGGCTTCGCTCCCGATGCTCCGGCAAAAGACGATTCCGCCCGGAAGACCGGTCTCTTCTATGTAATACCTGTCCCCGGGTTTGATCCGCGCCACCGGAAGATTCAGCTCTTCCAACCGGTGGGCGATCCGCTCGCCGATGCCGACTTCGTCTTCAAACACGACCCAGGATCCTGTGCATTCGAGATTGCCCTCTTCCAGCACAGGATTTTTACTGCGCTTCCATGACGGTAAATAGAACCAATCGGCGGGATCCGGCTTGCCGATCCCGGGCATGACCGCGGAAGAGTTGACTCTTCCCTCTTTCAACGCCCTGTCGTCTAGTTTATAGGTTTGCCTCTGGAATGGATATGTAGGCAGTGGAATTCTGCAGAAGTCCTGTTCGCCGGTGAATTTCCGCCAATCAAGTTTTACGCCCCATGTCCAGAGGGCGGCGATCCGCTCCAGGAAGAACCGGTCGTCGGCCGCCTCTTTTTTGGGATGGCGCACCAGGTCGGTTGCCAGACGATCTTTGGCCATTTCGGGATGTTGCCGGGCAAACGAGGTAAGAATCCGTCCAGGTCCCACCTCCACGAAAATCGCATCCGGGATCTCCAATAACGGTTTGAGTCCGTCGGAAAACCGGACAGGCCGGCGCAGATGGTTGAGCCAATAATCGGGACTTGTCGCTTCCGCCACAGTGATCCAGTTGCCGGTCAGGTTTGAGATATAGGGTATCCGGGGCTTCATGAAATGGATCTTTTCAAGCCCATTGCGGTAGTCGGCGAGCATCGGCTCCATCATGCGGCTGTGGGCGGCGTGGGAGCTATGCAACCGTCTCGGTTCCACTCCCCCGGCTACCAAAATCCTTGCGAAGCGATCGATCGCTTCTTTGGAACCGGATACGACACACGATTCCGGCGCATTGACCAGCGCCAGGTCCAGGTCCACAGGCAAGATGGAGCGAATCCGCTCCTCGGTCAGCGGCACGCCCAACATGGCTCCCTCGGGCATCGCTTGCATCAAGCGGGCCCGCAACGCCACCATGCGCAAACCATCTTCCAGAGAGACCACGCCTGAGATGCAGGCGGCCACATATTCACCGAGACTATGCCCGATCATGGCATACGGTCCGACACCCCACGTCATCAGCAATTGAGCGAGAGCGTACTCGAACGCGAACAACAACGGTTGGGCCACGCCGGTATCGTCGATAAAAAACGACGGATCCACAGTGGATGCACCGTTGCATTCACCGGGATACAGCAACTCTTTGAGATCGTATCCCAGGAAGGATTTTAATAATTCGAAACAGTGATCCAGATGGCGGCGGAAGATTGGTTCGGTCCGGTAGAGCCCCAGGCCCATATCCTGATATTGAGTGCCGGCTCCGGGAAATAAAAAGACGAGCGGCCTCTCTGTATCGCCGGCGTTATAACGGATCCGTCCGGCGGAAGCGGCGGCTCCCAACATCCGGCAGGCCTCGTCGGTATCGTTGCATACAACCGCCTGGCGGTGTTCAAAGTGCCGTCGTCCCACCTGCAAAGTGTATGCCGTATCGGCAATCGCGAGAGAAGGATTGTTATCGAGAAAGAAGTGCAAATTATCGACCGCTTCATCCAGAGCCTTGCCGGTCCTGGCGGAGAGAGGTAGTAGAAAAACTGTGCGATGGGAAGATGCGCTAGATAGGCTATAATCGCCGGCCGGAGCCTCTTCCAGGATGACATGGGCGTTTGTGCCGCCGATACCGAATGAACTGACCCCCGCCCGTAGCGGTCCGTTCGGGACGGTCCAGGGAGTGGGTTTATCCACCACGTAAAACGGACTGTTCTCAAAATCGATGCGGGGATTGGGCGCTTTGTAATGCAATGTCGGAGGAAGAAACCGGTGATGAAGAGCTAATGCGGCTTTGATAAAACCAGCAACTCCAGCCGCGCTGTCCAGATGGCCGATGTTGCTCTTTACAGATCCGATACCGCAGATCCCCCGCTTCTGGGAGTCGAAGGCCCTGATAAGCGCTTCCACTTCGATGGGATCCCCCAAATCGGTGCCGGTGCCATGGGTTTCGATGAAAGAGATACTTTCAGGTTCAACTTCCGCCACCTGGCAGGCCACCTTGATTGCAGCGCATTGACCTTCGGGAGCCGGAGCGGCATAGCCTGCCTTATGACTACCGTCGTTATTGACGGCGGTTCCTTTTACGACGGCATAAATATAATCCCGGTCTTCTAGAGCCTCTTCCAGAGGTTTGAGAAGTACGACCGCCACACCGTTTCCTCCGACCGTTCCTTTTGAGTCAGCGTCAAAGGGGCGGCAATGCCCGTCGGGGGAAAAAATCATTCCCTCCTGGTACATATATCCGGTATTTCCGAAGGCGGAGATTTTTGAACCGCCGGCGAGCGCCATGTCGCATTCTCCGTTCAACAAAGCCTGGCACGCCACATGAATGGCCACCAAAGACGTTGAGCAAGCGGTTTGAATGGTGTAACTGGGACCCCGTAAATTGAATTTAAATGAAATACGGGTGCATAAATAATCCTTGTCTGATAACTGGGCGGCGGCGAAATCTCCGAGCACTTGTCGTTCCGGCGACTGCATCACCAACGTCTCCCAAAAAAGATTCCCTGAAGCTCCAGCATAGAGACCGATGATGCCTTCGTAGGAAAATGGATCATATCCGCCTTGCTCCAGAGCCTCCCAGACACACTCGTGGAACAACCGCACCTGCGGATCCATGAGTTCGGCCTCTTTGGGGGTGTAACCGAAGAAGCGTGCGTCGAAGCGATCGCAGTCTTCCACAATTGCCAGTCCATTGACAAAATTGGGATCCTTTCTCACATGATCCGCTACTCCCGCTTCGTTTAATTGCTCTTCAGTAAAGAAGGTGATTCCTTCGATGCCGTCGCGCAGTAAATTCCAGAACCGCTCGATAGTCGATGCGCCTGGGAAACGCCCCGACATGCCGATGACGGCGATTTCGAGACCTGTTCGGTGTTCCTGGTTTGTTTTGTTGTCAGTCATTGCGATTTAGTCTTCTTTTGTTTTTTTGTTGAGAACGGCTATTTTTGGCCCTATCCATGGCCGCGCTACGGTCTGTTTCCGGTTGCGGTATAGGATCTGAGATTTGCCTTGCCTGTCCCTGTTCCAGGAAGCGGACAAAAGCCTTGACAGTGAGGTGCTCGTACATGGCCACCACCGGGATGTCCCGTTGCAACCGCTCCTTGAGGACCCGGTTCAATTGGATCACCGCCAGGGAATTCCCCCCAAGATCGAAGAAATTCTCGTTGATTCCCACTTTCTCCACCTGCAGCACCTGCTTCCAGGCGGCGGCTACCGTCTCTTCCAATTCGGTTGAAGGGGCGACGAATTCAACTTCGTCGCGAGACATAACTCCGGGAGCGGGAAGTTTACTCCGGTCCACTTTTCCATTTGGATTCAACGGCATCCGCTCCAATTGGATAAAATGGCCGGGAATCATGAACGGAGGTAACTTTTTGGATATATATGATCTGAGCGCTGCCTCGACGAGGCGTTCATCCGCCACCAGATAAGCGGCCAGATATTTTTTTTGCCGCCCATCGATTCCCGCCGCCGCCACGACTTGTCGAACATGGGGATGGCCGGCGATGCAATGTTCGATCTCCCCCAATTCCACACGGAAGCCGTCGATCTGAACCTGGTAATCGCTGCGGCCCAGGAATTGGATGTCGCCGTCGGGAAGGAAGCGGGCGATGTCGCCGGTTTTGTAGATACGCCCGCCGGCGACGAAGGGATCCTGCAAAAATTGTTCGGCAGTCAGGATTTCTTGCTTGATATACCCCCTGGCGACGCCGTCTCCGCCGATGCACAATTCGCCGGGAACGCCGATGGGCTGAAGTCCGCCTGCGGGATTGAGGATATAAACGCGGGCATTGTCGATCGGTGAGCCGATGGTTACCCGCTCGCCGCCGGTCAACTCTTTGCATGTGGCGTAGGTCGTGGCTTCGGTGGGACCGTACAGGTTAAAAATCCGGGCGGAGGTCAAAGTGGATAGACGCTCCGATAAAACCTGCGGAAATGGTTCTGCCCCCGCCAACACCAACCGCAGGCCGGTTAGACAGCGCGAGCGGATCTCGTCTCCGATCAATAATTGCAGATTAGAGGGAGTGCCCTGAAAGACAGTGATGCAGCGCGACTGTAGAATCTCCGCTGTGGCGCCCGTAAACAATTGCTGTGCGAAATTGCCGATCACTACCTTCTGGCCGTTGACCAGAGGGGCGAATATCTCGGTGCCGGACATATCGAAAGTAAGCGTGAACAGCGACAATACGATATCGCGCTCATCAAATTCCAGCCGCCGAATCATGGCGAGGGAAAAATTTACCAGCGACCGGTGCTCCACCACCACACCTTTGGGAACGCCGGTGGTTCCGGAGGTGAACATCACGTAGGCCGGATCGA
>JAHELQ010000742.1 GCA_024644125.1 Candidatus Aminicenantota bacterium
TCAATTTCACCCTCTCGCTGAATCTATTCAACGGCGGCAACACCAAACGGGCCATCGCCAATGCCAGAATACAGGAAAAAATCGGACAAATGCAATTGGACGAGATCAAACTCACACTGGAGTACAGCTTACGCAACCTATTGGATCTCTACAACGCCCGCAAACAATTGTACCGGGTGGCGTTGGAGCGGATTAAAAGCGCCAGGCTCAATATGGAAATCTCTACCGAAAAATTCAAGGCCGGAACCATCAACTCCTTCAATTACAGGGATGTCCAATTGGTGTACCTGAATTCCGCCATCGGCAGCTATCAGGCCATCTATGATTTGATCGAAACCCATACAGACCTGTCGAGACTCACTGGAAGTATTGTTTCAGAGTATTGAAAAAGTAACTTTTTTTTAATATCAGGCGGAAGGGCATTGACTCATTCCGCCTATTTTTTTAAAATATCCATATGAAAAAAGAGAGGAATAACCAGAATCAAGTTTTTTATACCATAATTATTATCGCCGTGACAGTATGTGCGGCGTCATTGTTCACAATATCCTGCCATAACAAACCCAAACGCAATCCTGTCATTCTGATTTCCATCGACACATTGAGACCGGATCATTTAGGAACCTATGGCTACAACCGGGCGACCAGTCCCAACATCGACCGCCTCGCCGGGGAATCCACTGTGTTTGAAAATGCCTATTCCCATTCCCCCAACACAATCATCTCACACGCCACGATGCTAACGTCGCTCCACCCTATTGTCCATGGCGTCACGCCGGAATACAAAATGGCGAATTCCTTGCAAACACTCGCCGAATATTACAAGACAGCGGGCTACACGACCGGCGGCTTCACCACCCATAATGATTGGCTTTGTAAAGAAATGGGATTCGCACAAGGATTCGAAGTGTTCTATTCCCGATATGTAAACGCTCGCGCCGTGAACAAAGAGGTGTTCAAATTTTTAGACAAGCATAGCGACGACGAATTCTTCTTGTTTATCCATTACTACGACGTTCACTCCGATTTCGCCGACCTCCCCTACCGCACCTGCACCAATATGGATCAAACCTTTTGCAAGGATTACCAGGGCGGCTTCACCGGTTGCCAGGACGGCCTCTGCGCTTCCGAATTGTTAAAACGCTTTAACGACACTGGGGCGCCGCTTCCGAAGCAGGATCTCCAGTATATCATCGACCTGTACGACGGGGGGATTCTGTATACCGACAATTACATCGGCCAATTCATGAATAAACTGAAAGAATTGGAAATATACGACAAAACCATGATTGTACTCACCGCAGACCATGGCGAAGAATTCCGGGAGCACGGGCATTTCCTGCACGACCAATTATACGAGGAGACCATGCATGT
This sequence comes from Candidatus Aminicenantota bacterium, assembly GCA_024644125.1. Classification (GTDB taxonomy): domain Bacteria; phylum Acidobacteriota; class Aminicenantia; order UBA2199; family UBA2199; genus JAHELQ01. Next base: position 1,375 of record JAHELQ010000742.1, read on the forward strand.
ACCGTTGATCGTCAAGTTCCCCGGAGCGCCCATTAAAAGACGCGTCCCCCAATTGGCGGGAGTGATCGATATCATGCCTACCCTTTTGGACTTCTCGGCGATCCCCTACAATGACCTCCAGGGGCTATCGTTGCTACCGGTGGTGAATGGAGATCAATCTCAGGATCACCCGGTGTTTTCCACTTTAAAAGAGACCGGTACAGACCAGGCCGACAACATCTCGGTACGCAACCATTCCTATTGCTACTTCACCTGGGATCGATTCAAAAACTCGTTCTTGTTCAACCGCGAAACCGATATACATGAAACCATCGATCTGGCTGCGCGAGAAACGGAAATCACCAGCCAGATGCAGCGATTCGCAAAAGAATACTTTCTAACCAATTGCAATATCCGGAACCGTTTGAAACACAAGCGCGCCAAAATCCAACAAAACGATGAAACGACAAAGCTGCTCAAGAGTCTCGGCTACCTCAACTGACCGCTACCCGGAATGTGTCTCCCGGAGCGTGGAAATATTGGGCGCCCAACATCATCAATGCCAGTTGATCGGGATTGACAAAGAAGGTCACGCTCTTGAGGTATTGGTATTGCTCATCGACAAGAGGACCGATCAAGATGTTGGGATATTCGGCGTGACAACAGCGCCAAACGCGCCGGGATCCGGCGCATCGTAGACACCCACCGGCTGATACTCGATCCCGGCTGTTTTCATCAATAATTCTGGATATAAATTCATTGAATAATCCTACGCAACTATTGTAAACATGCATAATTTTTTTGTCAAAAAAAACGCACCGCCAAACAGAAAGATATCAACCGGCCAGATCTCGGATCAGATCCGTTCACTCCTGAATTCAGTCAATTTCCACAACAAATCATCCGGAGCGTTGAGCAACAACGGCTTAACTTTAGTCATATCCAATTGGCCGTTGGTGAGAAGCCGCTCCTCGCAATAAACGTTCAGCACTTTCC
>JAHELQ010000207.1 GCA_024644125.1 Candidatus Aminicenantota bacterium
CAAATTAACGAAAAATTCGAGAGAAAGATCAAATTTTCAGCTCTCTCTCTCTCCTTCTTGCCGCCGGCAGTGAATATCAAGCGCATCAAAAATTTTCCCATCACCCAGGACAACATCGTATCGTTCGAGAGCGCCAGTGTCGGCATTCCCTTTTCTTCCATCTTTTCAAAAGAAAAACGGGTGGACCTCACCATCATTCGCCCGCGAATCATAATCAACGACGATCTATTCGCCAAAAAGAAAAAACGTAAACCTGACCGGGAATCTCCGTTCAAAATAAACAGAATTTTTATCCGGGACGGCGAATTGTTCTACAAACAAGAAAAACTCAATATAACGCTCCTGCGATTGAACGTACGGTCCAAGGAAACTTCGGACGACTCCCCATACCTGATAGAATCACCGCACCTAAAAGTCAGGTTACCGATTGGTAGCGATATCGTCACAATGGAGGGCCAGGTCAAGGCGGAGGTAGTTGAAAAAGAAGATCACTTCTGGATCACCCGCTTCCAATGGGACACCCAGATTTTGAAACTGAGCGCTAACGGCCGAATCCAGAAAGATGGAGGTTTCGAATTCAAAGTGTTCGCCCAGGACGATCCCTGGCAAATCATCGAACCCCTCATCGGATCCATAGCGCCCAGCGGTTATCTCTACGGCAGCGCCCGTATCGAAAAAACCCCGGACCAACCGCTCACTGTGGAAGGACGGTTTAGATTCAACAATGTTGTCATAGACAATGAGGAATTCGAAAACTTTACCGGATTGGTGGACTATAACGCGGAAACAAAATTTCTAAACCTGAGCAGCCGCATATTTTCCAACAACACGGAATCGCGTCTAAAAGTGGATTCCCGTCCCCACCTGGTAACGATCGAACTGAAAAACATGAAAGCCGACAAGCTCTGCCGGGTCATCAATATCTATGACGATGTCCCCCTGGCGGGAATCGTGAAAAACGCCACTATCGAAATCCGGGACCATGACATAAAAGGCACCGCAGAAGCGGATTTCGATCCTTCAAACCTGCAAGATTTTAATATCAAAGGAAACCTGGAATTCGCATTCAATACCCGTAGTAAACAGGCGAGCTTCAGCTCCGATTTCCTTGAAACCGAAGCGGGCTCCTTCTCGATCAAGGGACAGGTCAAACCAAAACAAAAAACATTATCCATCAACCTCGACGCCAACCTCGACGAATTGAAATATATTAATAAATATACATCCTTTTTCGCCTCACTCGACCTTGACATGTGGAAACTTAGCCGGGGAAAGGGATCATTGACGCTCAACCTGCAAAAAGAAGGCCGCTCGCTGGATTTCGATTGTTCCCTGGATTTCGAGAATTTCTATTCGGGCCAGGAGCCGATCGCATCCATGATCGGTTCCTTGAATGCCAGGAACAACCTGATAAAAGGGAATTTCGACATCAACGATCCGAATCTCACCGGAAAGGCGGAATTGGTGACGGACAGCAAAGGCACGGTAATCCACTTTCAGGAGTTCGACGGCGATAGCTCCAAAATTTTCAACATCCTGAATCTAGATATTCCTCTCGAGGGCAAAGTCACCGGAAGCGCCAGTTACTCATCCCTCAAAGATCAGCCTCTTCCGCTTATCGAAGGGCAATTCCAGGCGCCCAGGGTAACCTTCACCATTTTCGATTTTTTCCAGGCAAAAGGTTCTTTCAAGAGCGATACCCATTCCGTATCCCTGAACGATCTGCAATTCCTGTATCACAAGGGAAAAGGAAACGCAGACATACACCTCGATTACAAAGCTCAACAATACAGTTTGAAAGCCGGTATCAAAGGAATCGACCTGATGGACTTGAGCGATCGATTCAAAGGAAATATGGACATCCTCTTTTCCGGAAGCGGAGCGTTCAACTCGGATCCTATTCAGGCGGAATACACGATGAACGACGTCTCGTATTACCAGGACAGATCGTTCGACGTCACTGCCAGGGCTAAAATATTCACCGATTTTTCAAATTTTAGAATCGAATCCTCCGGCGAACTGCTGACCGACTTACCAAAATCTCCTTTCAGCGTCATTTTTAAAAAGGATGCCGACCAGTACACAGGCTCCTTCAATTTAAAACTAAAGGACATCAACCAGCTCACACCCTGGAAAAGCAATACAGTAGAAATGAACCTTGACGGCCAAATTTTGACGGACCCCCAGGGGGAAATCAATATACGAGGCCTTGCATTTTTCCGGGGCGAAGTCCTGGCTTTCCCGAACTTTTCCCATGCCCTTAAAGATTTTCAAGGATATGTCACCTTTGAAAATGGAAAATTCTCCCTCAAATCGCTGCAAGGGAAAATGGGCGAAGGAAAGGTAGAAGGAAATGGCTATGTGGTGATCAACGACGGAGTTCTGGAAGATCTGCTCTTGAGCTTCTCTGGAAAAGAGATGACATTGTATCCTATGGACCGCACCTCTTGTACTCTGAACGCCGACTTGAACATAAAATATCTGAACAAAAGACTCTTGCTCCAGGGAAATTTGAATTTTCTCTCAGCTCTGTGGGAGCGGGAAATAGACGAAGGAATATCTTTCTACACAAATCCCGATGTATCGTCGGAAGAATCTAAAATAATGGAGATGCTGGATTTCGACCTCAAATTGGTGGGTAGCGGCGATATTCGTATGATTAATAGTTTCGGCAATATTAGCGGAAATTTCGATCTCCATCTCACCGGCACTCCCGGGTATCCCGTTATCACCGGAAACATCCAGAGTCGCCAGGGGGAAGTTTACTTTTCCGACCGCAAATTTAACCTGATTCGCGCCAAACTGATATTCAATAATAAATACGTGATCGATCCCATCCTGCACATGCAATCGGAGAGTTTCATTAAAAACTACCGCATTAAATTTAATGTCAACGGTTCCGCCTCCCAACCGAAACCGGAGTTCCAGTCGTCTCCTCCGCTACCGCAACAAGACATCCTGGCGTTGATCTCGCTAGGAGAGCTCTTCAGAAGGCCGGCGTCGTCGGAAATGAGTTCTCAAATCGGTAGCACGGGACTCGCGACCACAGCCCTGATCGAACAAATCCAAAAACGGGCCAAAAAATTCGGGATCGATATTCTCAAAATCGATCCCATCATCGCGGGAACGTCCAGGGAAGGCGCGTCGCGCCTCACCGTGGGCACCAATATCGCAAAGGGAGTGATCCTGGTGTACTCGACAAACATCTCCAATGTCAGGCAGGAAATTTACTACATCCAATACCAATTATCACCCTCCCTGTCATTGATCGGAATGCGGAACGAGGACGGCCGTTTCAGCCTCGATCTGCGCTTCAGGAAGAGGAAATAGAAGATGCGCCGCATTGCCTTGCTCATCCTATTGCTGCCCCTCGTACTTTCCGGCAGCTCCTTGCAAAATTATAAAATAAAAAACATCTATCTGGAATTCGACAAAGAAGCGAAGATAAAAAATATAGATAATTACCGTTCATTGATCAATATAGCCGAAGGAGAATTCTTCAATTACCGGAAAATCCGCCAGAGCATGGAAAACCTCTACAAAACCGCCTCCTTTGAGAACATCGAAACCAAGACAGAACGGCTGGAAGGCAAAGAGCTCGACTTATATTTTTTCTTGACCATGAAATGGCGGATCAAAGATATAAAAATATTTGAAAAATCCCCTTTCCGAAAGAGTAAAATTCGCAAAGCCATGTTCTCCCTACAGGAGAATACCTATTTTGACCGTTCCAAAATGAGAGCGGCCGTCGAAGAAATCAGGAATTTCTTCCAGGGGCGCGGTTATTACAATCCGGCCATTCGTTACTCATTGGGAAAAAACCCCACAAACTCATCATTAACCATAAGATTTGACATTGAAAGCGGGGCGATGACCAGGATCAGGATGACAGAGATCAACGTCAACGACCCTGAGTACGCCCAGTATATCTCCAAATTCTTCAATGTCACCCAATACAAACCGATCGAAATCCAGGAAAAAATGGAAAAGCTTCGGGAAGAATTGAAAAAGCGTAAATACTATTTCCCGGAAATCTCTCTAAGAGAACACTTTTTAAATAAAGATCACTCACAAGTAGATTTAGTCCTCGATGTAAACCTCGGGTACCAGTATGTTTTTAAGTTTGTGGGAATGAAGGAAAAAATTGATTTAATCGCGACAGTCTGGTCGAGAAAAGTGTTCGAGAAATGGGCTGAACGGGAAAGTAAAGCTAGAATACTGGACTACCTCAAGAACAAAGGTTTCCTGGACGCCACAGTGGAATCGAGCATCGAAATAATAGATTCCAAAAAATTGATCACCTTCACAGTGGTAAAAAACCAGAAATATATTCTCGGGAAAATCGAATTCACCGGCAACGAGGCAATACCGACAAAACAGCTAAAAGAAATTGTTTCCAGTGGCGAACAGTTCTACGACCGAGTGTTCAATCTTAGAGCCGACAATCTTCAGGTAGATCTTGAGGTATTGAAGTTATTCTACTATTCCAGAGGCTTCCCATTCATAAAAATCAATATGATACCGGAATTTGTCAACAATATCGCCAACATCACATTCCAGATCCAGGAAGGGAAAAAAGTCGGCATTGAATCGATTTTATTCAGGGGAAACAATCATTTTTCATCCAAAGAGCTAGAATCCCGCATCAAAACCAAAGCCAACGATCCATACGTCGAACAGACCTTCAACAACGACATGCAACGGCTCAGAGATCTATACCTGGATCAAGGTTTCGTGGATGTCAGAATAAAAGCCGATATTTCGCAAGGTATAAATAAAGCTATTTTGATCTCCGTCGACGAGGGATCGCTCTTCACTATGGGCGACCTGATCGTCTTTGGAGCGTCTTCTTCGCAAAAAAAACTACTCTCCAGTTTGTTTCCATTAAAATCCCCCAGGCCGTTCAATCAATCCGAAATCAGCCGTTTCCGAACAGAGATCGAAAACAGCTCCATTTTCAGCGATTTGAAAATCGACACCATTAGACGTGAAAACCACAGCATGGATGTCATTGTAAAGGTGATCCCCAATCGAAGCACATTCTACGGTTTTGGAATCGGTTGGGAAAACAGCCGCGGGCTGCGGGGAAGCGCCCGTTGGACATTCGAGTATCAAGAACAGAATATTTTCAATACCTACTCCACTTTTGCCGCCTTGTTCCAGATCGGAACCAAGGAAGACAGGATCGGCATCTCCTATGAATCCCCATATTTTTTCCGCAAAAAATTGCATTCGTCGTTATTACTCTGGAACGAGAACGAAACCTATCCAAGCTACAAATTCAACCGCCTTGGAATCGGTGAATCGTTGAGCAAACGGATCACTTCCAATTCCTATATCATGGCCTCGCTGAAATGGTACCGCACCACTCTCAAAGACCTGGACGTTATGGAATCCGGTGTGGATCAACTGGACAATCCTTTCGACACCACAGCCTTTTCATTGGCATATATCATCGAAAACCGCGATGATCCCTTCAATCCTACCACCGGCGAGTTTTTCTCGTCAAATATCAAAATCGGGTTCCCTCTTCTTGAGAAAGATTACTCGTTCTTCAAGTTCCTGTGGAGCTATCAGAAAAATTTCAAATTCTTGAAACGTGGTTCCCTGGCGCTTTCGGTCCGCAACGGATTCGCCGCAGGGGATATGTCTATCACCGAACGCTTCTTCGCGGGAGGTATCCACACCTTCCGGGGCACATACAACGACCGCCTGGGTCCCATTGACACGGAAACCCTGGAACCACGGGGCGGGAACGCCCTGGTGTTGTTCAATGTCGAAGCCACCTTCCCCCTTGAAGTATTTCCTATCGACAATCTATATTATTGTGTATTCGTCGATGTGGGCAACGTGTTCTGGCGCGCCAGTGATTTTGATATCAACAAAGTCGAGCGGGCAATCGGATTCGGTATCAAATACAGAACACCGCTTGGTCCCCTGCGGTTGGATTTTGCCTATAATCTCAGAGAAAAAGCGGAGAACAATTTTCTCGTTCATATTGGTATCGGCAATGTTTTATAAAAAAATTCAAATATTATTCATTGTATTGATAGGGATGATAATTCCCGGACATACCCAGGAATCCCAATCCAGGTTGGTAAGTATAGATAGAATCGCGGCAGTGGTAAATAACCAGATCATCACCCTGACCGATATCGACAAATACATCCAGATATATCCCGTGTTCCAATCGGTAGCAGAATCTGAAGATCACCTATATGAAAGGGTACTGGAAGAATTGATCCGCAACAAAACGGTGTCGCTAGAATACCAGAACCAATTCACCCTGACCGAAGAGGACTACGAAAAGGTCCAGACTCAGGTCATCAAGAAAGTCGGCTCATTTCAGAACTTGAAAAAAATTCTCAAATCCTTTGATATGGAATGGCAAGATTTCAAGGATTTCATCAGAGAAAAGGTCATATTCAACAAAGTGGTGCGGGAGAATTTTCAAATGAAAATCACCATCCAGTTCAAAGAGATCGAGGAATTCTACAAGCAAGTATACCTACCGACCCAGGAGAAATTTAATTTGAACCCCCGCTCCCTCATCGAAATGGCGCCCCTAATTGAAGAACACTTGCGCAAATCAACACAGCCCGGAGTCTTTCCGACTGGTTGCAAGAGGTGATGTCCTCTTATAAAATCGAAAACTTGCTTAAAGATGAGCAGATAGAGGAGAAACGATGAATTTATTCAAGAATATCGAGAAAAAGTGGATTCAGGATATCCAGGTGGGAGAGCAACTGGATGATTTTTTCAGGATCGTAGAAATAAACAAAAAATTGAAACGGGACGGGGCGCCTTTTTTGACATTGGTCTTAATGGACAAAACCGGCAGGATGCCGGGTAAGGTATGGGATAATGTCGAGAAATACATCCCATTGCTTCAAGAGGGAGAAATCTACCGTGTAACCGGGTTGGTCTCCGAATATAAAGGGCAAAAGGAGATCCGGGTAGATCGCCTTAACACACCACCCAACGGAAGCGTCATCAATCCCGAGGATTATACCGAAGAAGCCGCGTTCGACACAGATTCCCTCTTTGACAAAATGACCAGCCTTGTTAAATCACACCTTTCCGAACCGCATCTCATTCAATTGGTTGACTTGTTTGCCAGTGAATACAAAAATTCCTTCCAAAATCACTATGGCGCACAAAAAATTCATCACGCCTACCTGGGGGGGCTTCTAGAGCATACGCATTCCATCATCCGGTTGGCTATCCAGATCGCGGAACATTACAATCTCGACAAAAACGTTTTGGTAACAGGCGCACTATTTCACGATGTCGGCAAAATGTTCGAATTCACTTCAGTGCCGGCTGTGGGCACAACTCTGGAAGGAGGCCTTCTGGGCCACCTGATTATCGGCTACAATCTATTTACCCGCTTGACAAACAGCATCCCCGGCTTCCCTGTCGAATTGGCCGTCATGGTACAACACCTCATTATTTCGCATCATGGAGAGAAGGAATTCGGTTCGCCGGAAATTCCCAAAACCCGCGAAGCATACGCGCTTCATATCATCGATTTACTGGATTCGAAGATGAAAATCTTCGAACAAATCATCGATGGCGCCGATAAGAATCAATTGTTTTCCGATTATATACCAGTGTTGGAGAGGCGAATCTACATTCCCAATGGGGAATGAGTGAAGGTCGGGATGATGAAGCAACAATGCCCCTACTGTAGCTCGGACAATGTGCTCCCGTTCGAAGAGGAAGGCAGCGATGGCGAAAATCAGACCTTTGTCACCATTCTTCTCTCAGCGCTGGCGATCCTGGCCACCTATTTTCTGTTTCTGATGATTTCCTATATCAATTACCCATTGATGACCATTATTATCATCCTGGTCATCTCCTATATACTCCGCCGCCAGGATAAAAAAAAGAAGAAAAAGGTCAAAATCCAGGCAGACAAGGATTATATCTGCCTGGATTGTAATTCCAACTTTACATTGACAATCGAGCGGTAACTCCGCCCCGATCTATTTTATGATACTATACACGCAATACACACGTTCCGGTTCCACCATCGCCACGTAAACATTTCCTTTTTTGCGGCGTAGGATTTGGAGGCTCACATTGTCGCCCACCACTCGGTTGACGAGATTAATCTCCACCTGGCCGGTTTCCCGGTCTACCCACAGTGAAAAAATATCCAACGCTTTGGTCTGCATGAGTTTGGGCACCATGACCGAAACCCGCGAATACTCTCTGCCGCTCTCCTTGTCTTTGGTCGATTGATTGGCAGCCAATGGTATCCGGACCACTTTGCCGGCAATGCGACTCCAACTACCGCCGTTCACCACGTCCAGCGCGAACAATTTTTTCTTCAACGTCTCCATGGATTTATAAGGTTTTTCCTGTTCAGAATGGTTCAGAGTATTGATAGTGACCCCGGGGCGCTCGCACTGGACATCTACCCGCATACCGTCTTCGGGAACCCCTTTGACCGAAAAGACCAATTCATAATAGGCGGCGGTATTCCTTTTTATCTCTTTGACAACGGTTTCGATATCGGAACCAGCAAAATGCCGCCCGCCGCTTTCGCCAGCC
>JAHELQ010000743.1 GCA_024644125.1 Candidatus Aminicenantota bacterium
GCAGCCACGCAACCTATCTTCACCGGCAACATTCTCACCAACGCCGTGAAATCTGAAGAGATCATGCACGCCATCATCGCCAAACAGACGGAGTTGGCCCGTATCGACATCGCCTCGCGCGTCAAGACTTCTTATTTCAATTACCGGATGCTCAACCAGAAGAAGGCGTCGCTGGAGGCCTTGCTCAAACGGCTAAAGCTTCATTACCGGCGGCTCGAACAATTCTTCGCCGAAGAGCAGGTTCAGAAAAGCGATCTCCTGGAAACCGAGGTGAGAATCCAGGAGCAGGAGCTCCTGCTCGAAGCTCTCGGTAACGCCATCAGGCGTGAAGCGATCAATTTCGAAACCCTATGCGGCCTCGCCGTGGATACTATCCAGCAAGACTACCGGGAGGAAATCGGAGGCTTCGAAGCGTCGTTCGAGCTCTTTCAACGCAATCACCCATTGATCGCCGCCTTCGACCAACGGCTCCAATTGATGGCGGTCCGTGAGAAAATGGTCAAAGGGGGATACCTGCCGCAGGTGGCAGGTTTTGCCGAGCTCCATTACGGCAAGCCGGGCATTGATTTTTTCAACGACCGCTGGAGCTTCTACTTCCAGGGCGGCATTTCCATCGCCTGGAAATTGTTTGACTGGAACAAACAAAAACGTGAAGTGTCGATAGTCAATCATGAAACGGAAAAAATACAAAGCCAAAAAGACGATTTTACGAAAAACTCGAAGCAGGCGCTCCGCCAACTCTACGACACCCTCTCGTCTCTGGAGAAACAATTGGGCATCACCGGGCAATTGATCCGGGTCAGCGGCGAGGACCTGGAATTAAAAGAGCAATTGGCGGCCGAGCAACAACTCCCCAATATCGATTATCTGGCGGCGCTGGCGACATTGGAAAGTTACCGGGCCAAACAGAGCGAGGCGGAGGTGCAACTGGAACTGCTCAAAACCCAGATCAATACGTTAATCGCAAACGTGGAGGAATAAATGATCATGAATAAAAAAACATTCTATTATAAAGCGCTATTTTTAATCATCCCACTGGTCGCTCTAGCCGGTTGCTCAAAAGGCAACCGGGGAGAAATCAGGGCGCCGGGCCTGGTGGACGGCGTGGTGGTGAATCTCAAAGCGGCGGCTTCGGGTACTATCGAGTCGGTGGATGTGGCAGAAGGCGCTCTCGTCAAGAAGGGGCAAATCGTAGCCACCATCGATAGTCAAAAAACCCTCAATCAACTGGAAGCACTGGATATCAACCGCAAAGAATTGGAAGTGAACCGCCAGAACTTACGCCAATCGCTGCAATATATGAACGCCAACATCGGCTATTTGAGCAAACAGGTGGAACGCTTCCGCCGCTTGCGGGACAAAAAAGCGATGGCCGGCGAAAAACTCGAGAGTATGGAATTGCGCCTGCTGCAAGCTAAAACCACCGGCACCGACATTCGCAAGAAACTGGAAGCTCTGGATATCCAGGAAGAAAAATTGCAAAACCAGAAGGCGATGCTGGATTTGGTGCTGAAGGACCACCGGGTCGAGGCGCCGGGAGACGGAATCGTGATCGAGACCTTCGTCGCCAGGGGCGAGATGGCGATGCCTGGTACAGCCGTCGCGGATATCATCGATACCTCCAGCCTGTATATCGAACTCTTCATCGAGGAGCGGGAGATATCATCCCTCACCCTTGGCCAAACAGTGGATATTCATGTGGACGGAATCGGGGACAGAACGTTTCAGGGGATCATCACCGCCTTCGGCAAAAAAGCGGAATTTTCGCCCAAATACATCATTTCGGAAAAAGAGCGGGAGGCTCTCCTCTACAAGGTGAAGGTGGGAATCAAGGGCGATTACGATGTCTTCAAGATCGGAATGCCGGTGACAGTGGCCCTGGCGGCGAAGGGATAGATATTCATCATGCTGCAATTGGACCATATCAGCAAATCCTTCGGTTCGCTGCGGGCATTGAGCGATGTCTCCTTCCGCATACCGAAGGGGAAGATCACAATCCTGGCGGGAGCCGACGGCGCGGGGAAATCCACCTTATTCAAGATCCTCATCGGGCTGGTGAAAAAAGAGAGCGGCAGCATCTTGCTGGAAGGGAGCGATATCGGCGACAACCCGAAGAAAATCGCGGCTGTGGCGGGATACATGCCGGAACGGTTTTCCCTGTACCCGGACCTCAGTATCGAAGAAAACATGAATTTTTTCGCGGACATAAACCAGGTCCCCTATCGACGACGGGAAGAGCTAAAGCTACGTTTGCTTCAAACCACCGGTCTATTACCGTTCCGCAAGCGCAAAGCCGGAGCTCTATCGGGAGGGATGAAGCAAAAGCTGGCCCTCTCGACT
>JAHELQ010000744.1 GCA_024644125.1 Candidatus Aminicenantota bacterium
TCAAGGACTTCAATAAAAACGGTATTCTGGATTTGAAAGTCAAATTCGACCGTTGCGCCTTGCTGAAGGCGATCCAGAACGAGCTCTCGCCCTGCGAGATCAAGATCTCCGGCGACGTCAACGGCGTACAATTCGTCGGTTTCTGCCACGTAAAGGTGAAGCGATAGGAGTCTGTCTATTTCTCGTAGGATGGCTGTCTCGATTTTTTGTGCTACGGGAGCTACGATGACTGCTACGGGGGCTGCTTTGATTGAGTCGATGTGTCGTTGCCGGTCTTTTTTAGGGTTTTAGTTAGTGATTTTTATAAAATCACATGGGTAACGAGCAAAATCATCTGTCTTTAGCAACAATATCATTGGGTTTTTTCTAAAACTGAGTTGCTCGGACATAAAACCCGTACTCTCCGTCCTGAATACCGGACATTCAGTCCCTCTCTCCGTACTACCAGTCCCGCTACCCCGTACTGCCGGTCCCGCCTTCCGCACAATCTGTCCTGAAATCCGTTGAATATCTATGGGGCGGCGCTAACCGATACAAGCCGGGGATCGTCGAATAGGAGCGTGAAATCGGGGGCGGGGTCACCAAAATTGCGCTTGAATAATAATTTTAATTATGGTAGCATTGGGTTTTATGATTGCCGTGAAAAGATCGGATTTGTTTGGATATAGAGTCTTATACGGGACAAGTGGAAAGTTGGTTTTTTTCGGTTAAACTGGTTAGTCCTTTGTATTTAACATTCATGAATTCATTTTTGCCGCTGCCCTGGTTTTTGGGTATAGGGCGGCAGCTTATCAATAATAAAAAATTAATTGTGAAAATTTTTTTGGAGAGGACACTATGAGCGAACAGGTTTCGTTAAGCCCTGACGGACAGGTTTTTCCCTTGCCGCAGCCGGATGATTACCCGAAGGAATACAAAAGGATAAAAGATCTGGTGGACAAGGCCCGTGAAAGGGGGCAGGAAATTGTCGTGGTAATGGGAGTCGGATTCGTCGGCGCCGTGATGGCGGCTATTGTGGCGGATACGGTTGACGGGGAGGGGCGGTCGTCTAAATTTGTCATCGGGATGCAGCGTCCCAGCGCCCGTAGTTTCTGGAAGATCCCGGTGTTGAATCAGGGGATTTCCCCTGTCAAGGCGGAGGATCCCGAGGTGGAGCCGATGATCGCCCGTTGCGTCAACGAGAAGAAGACGCTGGTGGCCACCTACACCTATGACGTGTTGAATCTGGCGGATGTGGTGATTGTTGATGTGCAACTGGATTACGCCAAGCAGGATCTGGGCAATGTCCGCACAGGCAATGTCGAGATGGAGGCGCTGGAGCAATCGCTGGAGATTATCGCCCAGCATATTTGTCCGGAGACCATGGTTCTGATCGAGACCACTGTGGCGCCCGGAACCACGGAGCAGGTGGCGTTGCCCATGATGCGCAAGGTTTTCCGTAAACGGGGAATCGAGACGGATCCGTTGTTGGCGCACAGTTACGAGCGGGTGATGCCGGGCAGGGATTATGTGGCCTCGATCCGTGATTTTTGGCGGGTGTGCAGCGGTATCAACGACGACGCCCGCGACCGGGTGGTGAAATTTTTGAATGAAGTATTGAATACAAAACAGTTTCCGTTGACTGTGCTCGACCGGCCCATCGAATCGGAGACCGCAAAGATTGTCGAAAACAGCTACAGGGCGACGATCCTGGCCTTCATGGACGAGTGGAGTCTCTTCGCCGAACGCAACGGCGTGGATATCATGAAGGTGATCAAGGCCATCAAAGTGCGTCCGACCCATAGCAATATTATGTTCCCCGGTCCCGGTATCGGCGGGTATTGCCTGCCCAAGGATGGCGGGCTCGGTATTTGGGCCTACAAACACATCCTGGGCTTCGAGGACGATATCTTCCGCATCACTCCCGAAGCCATCGATATCAACGATACCCGTCCGCTGCACGCGGCCCAGTTGGTGCGCGACGCGTTGCGCAACATGGGGCAACCGGTGGCCAGCGCCGGGGTGTTGATTCTTGGGGCGTCGTATCGCGAGGATGTGGGCGATACCCGGTACAGCGGTTCCGAGATCATGATCCGCAAATTGGCGGAAATGGGCGCCGAGATCCGGGTGCACGATCCGTACGTTGACCAGTGGTGGGAGTTCCGGAATCAGGAAGAGTATCCCTACAACAGTCGCAGCGTGTTTTTCCGCAACCAGAAAAAGTTGAAGGATATCGAAGTGGAGAAGAATCTGGAGTCGGCGCTCAAGGATACTGATGTGGTGGTGCTGGCTGTCCGTCACCAGGCCTACATGGGGCTCGAACCGGAAACGGTGGTGAAAGCCGCCGGCCAACCGGTGGC
>JAHELQ010000006.1:0-13462 GCA_024644125.1 Candidatus Aminicenantota bacterium
GCCAGCGGCGCAATATGTCGGGCCAGATCCCGCAATGTCGCGTAATTGAACAGATCAGTAGGCCGCAGCGAGAGCCCCAGCTTCCCATTGATTTTGTCGATGATTTCCACCGCCAGTAGAGAATCCACTCCATAGTCCTGGAACGACATATCGGGATCGAATTGGGAACTGTCGATATGGATTACCTCCGCTAAGATGTCGCGTATGGACGCTTCTACATCATAGGGCGATTCGCCGTTTCCGCTTCCGTCGCCTATCGATTCCATCGACACGGCCTTCTCTTTGATATGATTGCCCAGATCCCGGATGGTGGCGTAATTGAACAGATCCGTGGGGCGCAACTCGGTGGTCAGGGCGGAGTTGATGGCGTCGATGATCTCCACCGCCAATAGCGAATCGACCCCATAATCCTGGAACGAGAGGTGCGGATCGAATTCCTTGCGGTCGATGCCGATCACCCGCGCCAGTACATCCATAATGGTATCCTCAATCCTGGAAGCGCCGATCGTTGCTTGAGGAAGGGATGTTCGCCGCGCTGCCGCAGCCGGAGCTTTTTTCGCTTCTATCCAGGGTTGCAGGCTCCGAGTCAATATGACACCCCCGTCGCCTTCGCCAACGATGACGCTTTGCTCGGCATCCGATCCCTCATCGCTCGCCAATCCAAACGCCCGAACTCCGCGGAAGCCGCAAATCTCCATCATCGCGCGCCAACTGGATACACTCAATAGCGGGGTTCCGGGAATCCGCACTTCGTCATCGCGGAACAACCACCAACCGTCGGTCAGACCAAAAGTCAGGGTGCCGAAATCCTGTTTTTTGGTGGCTTCGTTGATCAAAAGCAAACCGTTTGTTTTCATCAATTGTTTGATATTCCCCAAGGTGACGCCGATATCCTGGGTAGCGTGAATCACGTTGGTGGCGAGGGCGATGTCGAAGCCCGCGATAGCGAATCCCTGTGCTTCGGGATTCTGTTCGATGTCCAGCGCCTGGAATTCCATGAAGGGATACAGGGAACCGAACGCCGCTCGGCCGTGCTGGACAAATTTCTTTGATATATCGGTATATACATATTCAATCGAAGCGCCGAAGGATTGGATGGCTGAACAAACCGTGCCCGTGGTGCCGCCGGTGCCCGCGCCAATTTCCAGCAGCCGGATCCGGGCTGACGAATCCTCCTTCAACCGGATGGCGACAGCATTTGCGATGATAGCCGCCATGCGCCGGTTGTTGAAATCAACAATCTCGTTGCCTTTGTACACATCCTCCACCAATTCCATGGAACCTTGAGGGAACATGACGCTCACTGCGTCCCTACCGCCGGTCAGCACGTCGGGATACGCCTCCAGACACACGGTCACCAGACGGAGATGGGGGGCGATTTCCGGGAAACGGCCGCTCAACTGGATACGCGTCTCTTCGAGATTCCCAATCCCGGTCTTCACCTCTTTACGGTCCAATAGACCGGATGCGATGATATGCTCCTTTTTTTGTTCGATGAAGCCATGCTCGTTCAAAATAGCCAATAACGCGTTGAATAGTTTGTAGTACTGCGGTTGGATCTTGAGACAATCACACAGGGCCTGCCGATTGTAGCGCTCGCTTGAATCGCGGAACACCCCCATACGGCGAAACGCAGCCAGGAGCGACAATCCCATGAATTCATGAAGCGCGACCGCGGCAGATGCGTCTACCTGATTATCGCCTCCTTCATCCGTGGAGGCGACAATCTCGCCGGAGAGCGCCTTCTCCAGAACCGCAGGTATCGTAGCCTTCTGGTAAAACCGGCTTTTTTGCAAATCGATGCCCATGGCAGCCAGCATTCCTGTATCTGCTTTAAACGGAATCACCTGCGATACCGGGCCCGCCAAAATACGCCGCACCGCCTCCATCCCCTCTTCGGGCAAAATGGATTCAATTCCCCGGGATGAGAGTCGCTGGTTGTATTCGCTGGAAGAAACAACTCCCACGCTTCCCCAATACCCCCAATTGACGATTTTGACGGGAAACGACGATTGTTTGGCGATATAATGGGCGAACGCGTCCTTAAACGCGCACCCGGCGGCGTAATTGCTCTGGCCGGCGTTGCAGGTAATGGCCTGCGCCGATGAGAAGAACATCATAAAGTCCAGCGGCTCCGACCGGAACACGTCGTACAATACGAAGCTTCCTCGCACTTTGGGTTTAAGGGCCGCCAAAAACGTTTCCTCGTCCATGTTTTCGATGATGCGGTCGCGCAGTACAATGGCCGAATGAATCACGCCGGCGACGGAGCCAAACCGCTCCCTTGTTTTTGCCAGAGCCTGCCGAACGCTACCGGGATCGGTGATATCCGTCTGGATATACAACACCTCCCCACCGTGCGCCTCGATGGCGGCGATGCGGGTCTGCAACGCGTCGGAGGTCTGACTTCTGCCCAACAACACCAACCGCGCCTGCACCTGTTTGGCCAGGTATTCGCTCAATTCAAGCCCGATGCCGCCTGCGCCGCCGGCGATGACATAAACGCCTTGTTTTTTGAAGGGGGAACTCTCCGGCGCCGGTAACGACAGGAGTTCGATCTCCCGGGCATAACGGACTGCGCCGCGGTAAACCACAATGTCCCCGCTCCGGGATGGAGGTTCACACACGACGCGCCCGGCCATTTCCCGCGACGCAGCCATCATCGCCGGACCTGTGCCAGTATCGATATCAATGCAATTCACATCCCATTGGGTGTATTCCTTGGCCATGGAACCGGTAAATCCATGGAGCGCCGCCGAAGTGGGATTCACTTCGCCGGAGCCGATAGCCAGGGCGCGATTGGTGACCACAGTCACACTCAGGCGGTGACGCGAGAAACCCTCTTTCCCCAGAATCTTGACCAACCGGAATAGAGCCAACACTCCTCTATCCTGCGCTTCAGCCAGAGCTTCAGCTCCGGCGAGGCCGTGTTCCACGTCCGCCACGCCACCGAGAAAATAGATCTTTTTAAGGTTTTGCAGTTCCGGTAGCATTTTTTCAAGCGACTGAACATCGCAGGAATCTATACTCTTGACCTGACTATCCGGGTAAAAGCCAGCTATTTCTTCGGCCAACGAAGCCGCGAATGGAGATGTCACCAACAACACGACTCCAGATTCGCCACCGGGAGAGAGAGCCTCCCCTTCGGCCAATGGCCGCGGCGTCCAGCGGGGTGAGTAGAAGAACTTCTCGAAAGAATCTTCCGCCCGCGAAGCCGAAGAAGGGTGTTTCAATTCCCGCAACGCGACATCCTGCAATGTGACGCATACACCGCCCTCTTCGTCCACGATCGCCACATGATAGCGGTGCTGCCCGCCTGCTTTTTTAACATAAGCGAAGGCCCGTTCGCCGGGGGAACGCGTCAATTCGACAGTATCAAAAGAAAAGGGCAACATGGGCCCACAATTGGCGGCCTGGGGATCCTGAACCAGGCCCGCCAGAGTTTGCAACGCGCCATCCATCAACGTGGGATGCAAGAGATACGAGCGCCAATCGCTCCGGGCCGACGGAGAGATGGCCAATGAACCGACCGCTTCATCGCCGTTGACGCACACCTGTTCGACTCCCTGGAAGAACGGTCCGTAGGAGATACCGATGCCATCATACCCTTCATACAATTGCCGCCCGTCAAGCACGCGGTTGCAGCGGGCCTTGATGTCTCCGATCGCTACTTTCCGGCTGGAGGAATCGCCGGTCGCGGATTTCTTCCGGAATTCCCCTCTGGCGTGGAGCGTCTCCTGCCCCCCCTCCAGGCTCTTTATTTCGAACGATATCGTCTGGTCGCGTTCTTTTAGCGCGGCCAACACTTGTTTGGGATTGTCCTCAACCGCCAACGGTAGCAAAAGGATCACGTTCCGCATTGTATAGTCTCCGGCTTTCCTGACCTGAGACAACGCCGCGTAGGCAATCTCCAGATATCCCACTCCCGGCAAGATGCCGCGCCCCGCCACACGGTGGTCGCGGATGATTGGATCACCGGGCCCCAGTTTTTTCTGAAATACAATACCTTGATCCATGCTGAGCGGGAAATGAACAGAATCCAACAGCGGATGCAAACCTGCCGCCGCCTGGGGAAGAGATGGCCCGTCCACCCAGTATCGCTGCCTGGCCAGGGGATACGCCGGTAGCGGGATCCGCCGCGGCCTCTCTCCTATCTCCGGATAGCAGCGGTACCAATCGATATCCACTCCAGTCACCCAGAGTTGGGCAATGCGCCCGTAATCCTGCCGATCCAGCAAAATATCCAAAAAATCATCGCCCGCTTCGCCTCCCAGAAGGTATTGACTCAGGGTTTTGTAATCCCGCACATTCCCTACGAAGCAGGCATCGTCGCCCGTGCCTGTTGAAAAATTCAGGAGTTTTGCCTCCAGTTCGTCGAGGCTCGACGCCACAAACGCCAACCGTTCATCCAGAGGTTCCCTCCCGGTTTGCAAAGTAAACGCGATATCCGAGAGCGCCGGAATGAAGCCAGGGTCGCCGTCGTCGTCCCTTTGTTCCGATTTTTTCCGGTAGGTTTTCGCGACGGCGTCGCCATAGTCGCGACACAAGATGCTTGCCAACGATGCCGGTTCGGTATGCCCCGCCACCACCGCAAGGGGGAGATCTATCTTCCACAGCTCATTGATGGCGCCTATCAATTCCATCATATGCATGGGTTCAAATCCGTAATCGGACAATTCCTCTTCCGGGCGAATTTCGTTCGCATCGATCGACAAAATCTCCGCCGCCAGACCGCAGAGCTGAACGGCGACTCGCCGTTCCAGGCTCTGATCTCCGTTCGTAAGAGGTTGCGCTTCGGTTTTGGATCGCCTGAGAAAATCGCTCAATATCCGGGCATAACCCGCCAGATACTCCTTTTTCCGGGCTGATAACACAATAATGCATTTTTTTTGCTCCATGGAGCTCCGGCGCCACTCCTGTGGAAATTCCTCAACAATGATATGGGCATTCGCCCCCCAGGCGCCGAACGAACTGACAGCCGCCCGCCGGGGCGCCGTTTCCGTCACCCCTCCTCTCGTCACCTGAGGCCGCAGCCATGGTTCTAGAGCCCGTTGGACCACAAAACAGGAATTCTCGAAATCGATCTTTGGATTCAGTTCTTCCGCGTGAAGCGACGGAACCAACCGCCGGTATTTCATCTGGAGCAAGATCTTCGTCAAAGCCGCGATACCCGCCGCGGATTCGAGATGACCGATATTGGTCTTGACCGATCCAACGGCGCAGAAATGGCGGTCTTTGGTGTATTGCGAAAAGGCCTTCATCAAGCCCGATATTTCAATAGGATCTCCAAGCGATGTGCCTGTGCCGTGTGCCTCCACGTAACTGATGGTGCGGGGATCGATGCCGCTTTTTTCAAGAGCCGTCTTGATCAACGCCCCCTGCGCGTTGGGGCTGGGGACGGAATAGCCGTTGGTTCTGCCTCCGTGGTTGACGGCCGTCCCTTTGATGACGCCGTAGATATAGTCGCGATCGGCGACCGCCTGTTCGAGAGGTTTCAATAACACTGCGCCAACTCCCTCCCCCGGCACGAAACCATCCGCGTCGGCGGAGAAAGTATGGCATTTGCCTTTGGGAGACAACATCTTGAACGAACACATGGTCAAATACTTGGCCGGATGCAAATAAAGGTTGACGCCGCCGGCGATGGCCATTCGGCATTCTCCCCGCTGGATACTTTCGCACGCCACGTGAATGGCTGTCAATGACGAGGAACACGCCGTGTCCACAGGCATGCTAGGCCCGTTCAAGTTCAGGACAAACGAAACCCGGTTGGCGATAGACGACGGAGCCGGCAATTGTTGTCCCATATCCGGCCGGAGCAATTGGTAGGTGAATGTGGTAACGCCGACGAAGACGCCGACGCCGGGGCCCGAATCATCGCCCAGCATCCGTTTGATTTCCCGTTGGTTGTATCCGGCGTCCTGAAGCGCGTCGCGGGAAGCCTCCAGGAACAATCGCTCCTGAGGATCCATATTGGCTGCTTCGCGGGGCGAGATGTTGAAACTCAACGGATCGAACAAATCGACGCCATCGATGAATCCGCCCCGCTTGCAATAAATCTTCCCATTGGCCGGATCGGGATCGTAATAAGGACGGTAATCCCAACGATCGATGGGAATTTCGCCGATACAATCCTTACCTGCCTCGATATTCTCCCAGAATTCCCCGATATCACGGGCGCCCGGATACCGGCCGCTCACGCCGATGACGGCGATCCCAGAGGCGCCGGCCACGCGAACGCCGGAGATCCGGCTTCCGATGCCGCCCTTTTCTTTCAGCGAGGTAAGCTTCGGCCGTTTCGCCGTCGCGGAAGAAATCGTAGGCGCGGGCGAACCAGCCTGTCCCCCATAAAAAATGTCGAGCAACGCCTCTTTTTGGTGGCGTACGAAATAATCGCTCAATTCCCTGAGGGTCTCGTATTCGAATAACAGTGTCTTGGGGATATTCCGAAAGGTCTTGTCGATTTTAGCGTTGAAAAGATTGACCATGATCGAGTCGATGCCGAATTCCTCAAAGCGGACATCCATGCCCACATACCGTGGCTGAAGTTTCAATAGTTCGCAAAATATATTCTTCAAGAAAGCGGTGGTCTTCTCCAGCAACTCCGCCGGATTCACATCCGGGCGACCTCCTTGTTTCCGCGCGGGCAATTCCCGTTTCGCCTCCGGATGACTTCCAGTAATCAACGCCTTCAATTTTTCAGGATCTCCATACGCAACGACGACGCCGGCTTCGCCAGAACCCAACACGCGATCGAAGGCTTCAATCCCTGCGGCGGTGGGCATGGCGTCGAGTCCTGTCCGGTCGAACGCAGCTTCGCGGGTCTCTTGTGAAATACGCATACCCCCATCGGCCCAAAACGGCCAATTTATCGATATGGTCCTGCCGTGACGTTCGCCGCAGTCCATGAGATCCCGCCTCCACTGAGCGAAATGGTCCAGGAAACAATTGGCGTACGAGTAGTCGCTCTGTCCCGGGCTTCCCAGCGCCGCCGACAACGAGGAGAACAGGATGAAAAATTGCAATGGTTCATTTTCAAGCGCTGCGTCGAGAGCCATGGCTCCGAAGATTTTAGGCGCCAGAACTCCGGCGATGTCCGCTCCAGTTTTATTGATGAGAAACGCGTCCCTGGTAACGCCTGCGCTATGAATCACTCCGTCGATCGAGCCGAACTTCTCCCTGGCCCGGCGCGCCATGTCCCGCACCGAAGCCTCGTTCGTCACATCGCACTGCAAAAACAAAACATCGGCGCCCACCCGCTTCAACATTTCTATCCGCTCGCGGGTATCGTCGCTCAATTCCCGCACATCAGTCAACACCAGCTTCACTCCGCGAAACGTCGCCAGGTGTCCGGCCATCACCAATCCCAGACCGCCTGTACCCCCGGTGACGATATAGACACCGTTCTCTTCTATTTTTATGAAAGACGGGGATGCGCCGTCCGGAACCAATTCCCTGAACGTTCCACGGAATCTCTTTCGGTCGCGGACCATGATTTCAAGATCAGCCGATTCCCCAGCGTCCAGTTCAGCCCATATCCCTTCCTTCCATTCATTCATATCCGGGACAAACACACATTTGCACACCAGTTGGGGATTTTCCCGCCGAACGGTCCTGAAGAGACCGCTCAACGCGGCTGCCAGCGGAGATATCCGGCCTCTGTATTCGATCGCCATCATCACTGTGACCGATTGTTCGAGCCTGCGCTTCAGTAGTTCCCGCAAGAGATAGAACACCGGGACCACATACCGGCGCAATTGTCCATCCACATCGTTTTGGGAAAACTCCCCGGCTGTCCAGAGCAGCACAATTTTACAGGGCAAATCGCCCAATTCGCCGCCTTTTCCCAATAACCTGCCGAACGAGTCTTCATTGGCGAGATCCATCTCGTAGCGCTTATCCCCGGTCTTCGAGAAACTGTCCCCCGCCGTCACTACCGTTGTACTGCGGCCGAATAAATGTTCGGACAGGCGAGGCGGAAGGGTTCTCTCAAAACAAATCACCAGCACGCGTTCATCGGCATTCTCGGCGCCATTCCCAACTGCCGACGGAACTTCGCTCCATTCCCTCTTGAAATAGATCAGACGGTCGTCGTAACGGTTTTTATATCCCCCGGTTCCTTGAGTTCCGACTTCACGTTCCACCGGAGGGGCCACTTCCATTGGAGGCGGATCTTGCGCCGGCGCCATTGGCTCCGGTTCGCTAACGGTCTTTTGTCTGCCGGAGAGTTTCTTTTTGGTGTTGGTGATCCAGGACAGGGGATTACTGCCTATCCGCGTTTTTCTTTTTGACATAGCTACACGACCTCCCGTTCAATTATCTCTTTGCAGATATCGTAATAGTCCAGAGCGCCGGGGCTTTCCGGTTTGTAGGTGAAGATGTCCTCGCCGAAGCTCGGCGACTCCGCTAACGCGACATTTCGCCGGATAAAGGTACGAAACATCTTGTCTCCGAAAAATGTGCGGATAATATCCACCACCTCCCGATGCAGGTTTTGACGTTTGTCATACATGGTGACAATGACCCCCGAGACGACGATCTCTTTATTTAACCGTTTCCTGACGACCTCGATGGTGTCCAACAGGAATTTCACTCCCTCCAGCGGAATGTACTCCGCCTGTATCGGTACGATGATTTCGTTGGAAGCAGTCAGAGCGTTCAATGTCAACAACCCCAACGCCGGGGGGCAATCGATGAACACGTAATCGAATTGCCCGACCACAGGTTCCAGCGCCTCTTTCAAGAGAAACTCGCGTCCCGGAACCGTGGACAACTCCACTTCGGTTCCGCTCAAATCAAGGGTGGAAGGAATGATCCCCACGCCGTTTTGCCACACCAGAACTTGTTCCAACGCGACGCGGTCCTTGATGAAACTTCCCACCGCGTGGGTGAACTCGCGATTTTTCAAACCGATGGCGCTGGTCAGATTCGCCTGCGGATCCAGATCCACCAACAAGGGTTTTTTCCCCAGTTTGGCCAATCCCATGCCGAGATTCAAGGCGCTGGTGGTTTTCCCCACTCCGCCTTTTTGATTGGTGATGCATATTATTTTACCCATATTCATATCTCGCTTTTTAATCTATCGAATGATTGTGCAGGTCCCGGAGGCTCGATGATTTCCTGCTCGCTCGAAGCCGCCTCGACGCCTATCCCCGTCATCGTCATCACGATGTTCCAATCTTCGTCCGCCAATTCCGCGTCAAACATCCGCCAATGGCCGTCGGGCCGCGCAGCGGCGGTAGATTGCCTGACATAAAGATTGCACGCCGGCGGTAAACTCCCGATCCATTCGATCTTCCCGATGGTAACGGGACCATCCGCCGCCCCCGGGCCACGATAGCCCATCATAAACGCCAGCGCCTGCCACACCCCTTCGAGAAGCGCCGGATGCAGAGTGAACACTCCGGCGTCTCCGGTGCGCGATTTTACCGCTGTCTCGACGCGGCATAGGCACTCGCCTTCGCCTGCGCGGAATTGGGAAATCACCTGAAGCGCCGCGCCATACTCGAGGCCGTAAGAGGTCAATGTACCGTAAAACATGTCTTTTTCGATGGGATCTTCGCAACGCAGCATGACTGCATCTTTCGGCAAGCGCCGCAACGGCCCGCGCCCATTGCCCCCGTCTCCTTCCCGGCTGATGTGTTTTCCCTGGGCATGGACATACCGCTCGCCGGCTTCGCCGGCCGAAAATATCTCGTACCAGATAAAACCGGAACCAGGGTACAGGCCGATATAAAGTTCAAGAACCCCTTGCCCGTTCAATATCGCCGATTCGCCCCACACGCAATCCATCAACCGGCCGGCGCCTGAAACACCGCCCGCCCGTTTCACCGCGGCGCATACCATCTCCAACGAGGCGAGCGCCGGAAACCGTGCCTTACCTTCGCAGCGGGCGTCGGCCACAAAGAGGTCCCGCATACTCACCGCTTTCCTGAACAACACTTCCTGAAGCGTGGACTCGTTGGCGTCTAGCAACGGATGGAGGGCTGCCTCCTGGCGTCCCGTTTGTAAGGCCGAATCTGAGTTCTCGGCATCCGGCCAGTATCTCTGCCGGTCGAAGGGGTAGGTCGGAAGTGGGATTCGTCTGCGTTGCCCGCCGCTGAAGAGACGCCTCCATTGGAGCGAATACCCCTCGCAATACAATTGCGCCAACCGCTGCAATTTTTGCCGGTATTGCTCCCGCGGCAGTGCCCCATCTCCCAATTCCGAGAGGAGAGTCTCCCCTTCCCGGACGCTCGCCGGGTCCGGTTTGAAACGACCGCCCTCCAGGTCCGAAGACAGAAGGAGTGGTAGCTCCTCTCCAGCCAGAGCCGCTTTCAAGCCGGCGATCAATTCCTTCATATCACGGACGATCACCATATGACGAATGGAGTGATGGCTCCGGCCAACCGTCAACGTGAACGAGATGTCGGCAAGCGAGTACGATTCGCTGTTCTTCAGGATCCAGTCATACAGGTTTCTCAAGGAACATTTCAGCGAATAGTCGGTTTTGGCGGATATGGGAACCGGATAGAAGGGGATGTCGCTTTCGGACCCGGGAGCGGATGCGGCCATCGCCGCCTCCCGCAGCACCACATGAGCGTTGGTGCCGCTAAATCCAAAACAACTGACCGCAGCCATCAGCGGACGACCGCCGGTTGTTTTCCATTCAGTCAGATCGGTGTGAACATAAAAAGGCGTTTGTTTAAAATCGATAAACTGGTTTGGCGTGTCGAAATGCAGGGAAGGCACCAATCGTCGATTCTTCAAGCACAACAGCACCTTGATCAAACCAGTGACGCCGGAGGCCGCTGTAGAGTGCCCGATATTTGTTTTTACCGAGCCAATGGCGCAGAATTGCCGCTTATTGGTAAATAGCCCGAAGGCGTCGGTCAACGCGTCGATTTCGATCGGATCGCCCAGTCGGGTGCCGGTGCCATGGGTCTCGATGTAACTGATATGTTCCGGGTCGATGTTGAAGGTGCGGTAGATACCGGAGAGCAGATCTGTTTGGGAAGTGGCGCTAGGAGCGGTAATGCCGTTGCTCCGCCCGTCCTGGTTCAGACCGGACGCGCATACCACGGCATAGATGTGGTCGCCGTCCCGTTGGGCCGCGTCCAGCGGTTTCAACACCACGGCGGCGGCTCCCTCCGCCAACACAACTCCATCCGCGCCGTTATCGAACGCGCGGCATTGTCCTCTGAACGAGAGCACCTCTGTTTTGCTCAACAATATATAGGTACCCGGAGTCGTCATCACCGAAACGCCGCCAGCTATGGCCATATCGCTGGTCTTGCAGCGGATGCTCTCACACGCCAGATGAAACGCCACCAGCGACGAAGAGCAGGCGGTGTTGATAGTGACGCTGGGTCCCCGGAGGTTCAAATAGTACGTAAGTCTGGCCGACAGCATGGCTTCGTAATTTCCAGTCATGCGGTAGGGATTGGGAGAAATGCCGTCTATGTCCAACAGCCGGCTGTAGTCGGAGCCATTGAAACCGACGAACGTGCCACACGAGACCCCTTCCATGTCGCGGTCGGCATAGGCAGCGTCCACCAATGCGTTGTACGCCTCCTCCAGGAACAACCGTTGCTGCGGATCCATCATTTCCGCCTCCATAGGAGAAATACTGAAAAACAGCGAATCGAAGCGGTCGATCTCCTTGAGGAATCCCCCCCACTTGCAATAGCTCTTATTTGGAGCCTTTGGATCCGGATCGAAGAAGGTGTCGATATT
This sequence comes from Candidatus Aminicenantota bacterium, assembly GCA_024644125.1. GTDB lineage: Bacteria > Acidobacteriota > Aminicenantia > UBA2199 > UBA2199 > JAHELQ01. The sequence goes on from JAHELQ010000006.1 coordinate 11,716, forward strand.
CCAACGCTCCGCCTCGGTAACCGAATCGACGCCAGCCACAAGATTTTCCCAGAGCGTATCCACATCATCTGCCCCGGGAAACCTTCCCGACATGCCGATGATGGCGATTTCATCAGTCCGACGGGCTACCGGCGCGATGGTACGCTCGACAGTTACTGGCGCTACAACCGCCTGCGCCCAGATCTCCCGCTTCGGTGAAGCGGCCCCCGCTCCGGGGAAAGTTTCGACAATGTATCGCGTCAATTTGTTTACGCTGGCGTAATTAAAGAGATCTGTGGAGCGCAATTCGATCCCCAATTCCCGGTTGATCCGGTCCACAATGTCGATAGCCAGGATCGAATCCACGCCGTAATCGGTGTATGGAGCGTCGAGGTCGATATCGTCCGCATCCAGTTTGGTCACCGCTTGCAAAATATCCATAATTTTGTGTTCCACCCGGTCCCCGGTATCCGGCGCAGGTAAGGCGGCGATGGTTTCTTCGACTACCGCCGCTTCCGGTTGGAACCTGGGTTCGATATAATCCACCAGTTTTTTGATGGTGGGATAGTTGAATAGATCGGTGGTTCGCAATTCAATTCCCAACCGGGCGTTCAAATTGTTGACAATCTCGATGGCCAGGATCGAATCGACGCCAAAATCACTGAACGGTAAATCCCTATCAAAATCATCCCCTTCGATTTTCAAGACCGAACATAAAACCGACACGATCTTCGCTTCGAGCTCCAGTGGCGCAACCGCCCCTGACACTGAAACAGCGCGTGTCTTGCCGTCGCTCTCGCCGATGATGATATGCTGCTTCCCAGCAGTTTCGTCCATAGGAGACCGGCCCAACACCGCCACCCGCCGGAAGCCCTCCTGCTGAAGAATCTGTCGCCACTTTTCACCGCTCAACAACGGGCAATTGTGGTTGCGGTTTTCCTCGTCCCGGTATAACCACCACCCCTCCAGCAAACCGAACATCATGGTTCCATAATCATACATCGCGGTTCCCTCGTTCATCACCAGCCAACCGTGAGTAGCGAGCAACCGCTTGATATTGGAAACAGTCTCTTTGATATATGAGGTGGCATGCACCACATTGGCGCCGATTACCACATCGCACGAACCTGGGGCGAAGCCCTGGCTCTCCAGGTTTTTTTCGATATTCAACACTGCGAACCGAACAAAGGGATAATCGGTACCGAACCGCTTCTGCCCGAAATGGATAAACGCCCGGGATATATCGGTGTAGATGTATTGGATTCTGTCTTTGTAACGGTTAATACGCTCGAGAATCCTGCCGGTCGTGCCGCCTGTGCCGGCACCCACTTCGAGAATAGTGACGAGTTGCCCCTCTTTCAAGGACCGGAGCCTGTCCCTGATATAGGCGTCGATACTCCAGACCAATAGGTCGTTGAAATAATCCGCTTGCGAATTTCCTTTGTACAATCCCTCCATCAACTCCATCGAAGAGCCGGGAAACAGGATATCAGTTGCAGGCACGCGTCCTTGCAACATCTCGAAATACCTCTCCAGGCAAATCCAGAGCAATGTCACATACGCGGTGACATCAGGATACCTCTCCACCAGTGATGTTTTTTTGCGGTCGAGATCTTTGATGCGCTCGACGACCTGTGGATGTTCCACCTGAGATGAAACTCCCAATCGTGGACCGTCGTTATCCAAAAACCCGCCCCTCTGGAGAATATCCAGCAATTCGTCGAACAATCGGGAGTATTGGGGAATGATGCCTAATCGATCTTCCAGT
>JAHELQ010000006.1:13505-19926 GCA_024644125.1 Candidatus Aminicenantota bacterium
CTCCACCTCGCCGTATCCCTCTTCCAACCGTTGCCATTGGCCATCCGCCAATTTAGGCCGCCCCGCCTCGCTCAACGCCCGCTCCAGAATCGAGGACGCCGGCCGGGACACGCCGATCTCCCGCAGCAGATGCTCCCTGCCTCTGAGAACCAACATCTGGACCGCCGGATTGCTCAAGACTGACTCGACGGCGGCAAGTCCCTCTTGCGCTGAAAATGGAACGAGTCCCACCTTCTCCATACTCAGGCGGACACGTTCATCCAGCACATCGCTGTCTCTTTGCCAATATCCCCAGTTGATCACCCTCACCGGATACCGCCGGCGCTGGTCAAGATAAGCCGCTAGAGCGTCTTCAAACACATTTCCCGCCACATAATTGGCCATGCCCGCTTCGGCGATAAACGATTGAGCGGAGGAGAAAAACAACAGGAAATCTAGATCTTCTTCCCGCAGCAGGTGTTGCAACAGGAAGGCGCCGGCCACTTTCGGAGCTAATCCAAGACAGAACACCGTCTCGTCCATGTTCTCAACGGCTTGATTGGCGATGGCCATCGCCGAGTGTATCACGCCGTTCAAGGCGCCGAACCGTTCCTTGCAAGCGGCGACGCACTCTCGCATCGCCGTCTCGTCCGTGACATCCGCCTCGAAATAAACGATCGCCGCCCCCAGCGATTGCAGGCGGGCGATTTCATCAGCCTGGGCGGCAGCCAGAGGTTTGCGGCCGGTAAGAACCAGATTTGCCTTGAAATTCTTCGCCAGGTACCCGCACACATCCATCCCGATCCGGCCTGCGCCGCCGACAATCAAATATGTTCCCTTTTCCTTGAAAAAACTCCGCTCGGGCCGGGAAAAGGGCGCCGGCTCCAACACGCGGATATAACGGGATCCTCCCCGCAGAGCTGATACAGATCCCCGGAGATGGCCCGGTTCCCGCACGATGGCATCGATTACCGCGTCCTTGCGCGGTCCTAAAAATTCTTCGATGGAAATATCGACACAACTGACGGTCCAGCGGGGAAACTCCCGGGCCAACACCGCAGCAAAACCATGAAGGGAAGCGCAATAAGGATTGCCGATAGCGCCGGATACCGGACAACCGTCATTGGTGACGATCTTTATTGCCAGAGGCCGTAGCGACAGGCCGTCGGAGCACAATTGTTTCACCAGGCGGAACAAGGCGACTACACCTTTCTCCTGGATTCCGGCAAAATCTTCGACACGTTCTATATCCACCACTTCCCGGATACCGCCGAAGAAATAAATCACACAACCCTCGCTGCCAACGCCCGAAAATCGCTTCTGATCAAAAGCGTCGTCGAAGCTCAATTCGATTTTCCCTTCCCCGGCGTACGCGGCGGAAACGGCGGTTTTCAGAGCTTCTCCTTCAGATCCGTACACAAATACGATTTGTCCCTGTCCCTCAGGCTCCGATGCCGCGATGGATTCTTGCGGCGAAGCTTCCTTCCAACGGGTGATATAATGGAAAGATTCCGGTTCATCGATGATATCCGGACGCTTGCCCGATGAAGGGAGTGATACCCAGAGTCGCTTCCTTGCGAAGGGGTAGACGGGCAACGGAAGTCGCCTCATCCGGCGGCGGCCGTACAACAACCGCCAATCCAGATCGGTCCCGGCGGCCCACAACGCGGCGATCTTTTCCAGTTTCCCTTTTTCGAGCAGGCTTCGCAAAAACACTTCGCCCTCTTCGCCGTCCACCAGTAATCGCCCATCCCGGTTTTTCACATTGCCGGCGAACACACCATCGTATTGAGTGTCACCTTCTATAAATCCAGTTAATTTTACCAGCAACTCCTCCTGGGAGACCGCCAGTACCGCCAATCGCTCGGCCATCGCATCCCTGCCGGTTTGCAAGGTGTAAGCGATGTCCTCCAGAGCCCATCCGCCGCCATGGTTCCCTTTGAAGGTTTGCAAGTATTCCCTCAAACAAACGGCGTAAGCCTGGAGCCGTTCACGGTTCCGGGCGGATAGCACAAACAATGCCGGCCGATTAGCGGCCTGGAGAGCGGGCTCGCGAAGAGGTAGATCTTCCGCGCGGTACTCTTCCAGAATGATATGGGCATTGGCGCCGCCAATGCCGAAGGAGCTGATCCCAGCCCGCCTGGGGACAGGCTCGCCGTTCTCATCCGCCAGCCGTTTCCACGCGGTGGAATATCTGGCGATGGCGAAGGGGCTGTCGTCCAACTTTATATAAGGATTCAATTCTTCAAAATTGCGGTTTCCAGGAATAGCGCGATGGATCATCGCCAGTACCACGGTTATCAAGCCGGCGATGCCTGCTGCCGACTCAAGATGCCCGATGTGGGTTTTTACCGTTCCCACCAGAATGTGAGGCTGAGCTGGAATCGGTTTGTTCCATCCGGCGTAGATGTGTTCAAACGCCTTTTTCAACGCGTTGATTTCCAGAGGATCTCCGAGAGATGTACCGGTACCGTGAGCTTCGATGTAACCGATGGTGTCGGGATCGATCCGTGCCGCTTCGTGAACGTTGCGTAATAATTCAGCCTGGGCGGTGGGATTCGGCGTACTGAAGGAATTCGTGTGCCCGCCGTGATTGACGCCGGAGCCGCGAATCACGGCGTAGATATGGTCGCCGTCCCGGCGGGCGTCTTGCAGCGGTTTGAGCAGTACCGCCCCCACCCCTTCGCCCCGGACATAACCATTGGCCCGCTTGTCGAAAGTGTAGCAGGTTCCATTCGGCGAGAGCATTCCCGAACCAGCCTGAATCAAGAACAAATAAGGATCCGCCAGTAAATTCACCCCTCCGGCCACAGCTATCCGGCACTCGCCCGCGCGAATCGCGTCGATAGCGCGGTGCACCGCCACCAGCGAACTTGAGCACGCGGTGTCGATGGCCTCGCTTGGTCCGCGCCAATCCATGAAGTAGGAGACGCGGTTGGCCACCATGAAGTGCAATTGTTCGGTGCTGGAACGGTCCACCAGTTCAGTCGTCTTCTGGTAATCGAAGGTGGAGACGCCCACGAACACGCCGATGTTTTCTCCGCGCAACCGCGACGCCGCGTACCCGGCGTCCTCCACCACATGCCACGACGTTTCCAGGAACAACCGGCTCTGCGGATCCATCAATTCGGCGTCCCTGGGGGCGATATTAAAGAACAACGGATCGAATTTATCCGCGTCAGGCATAAAACCGCCCCATTTAGTGGCGCAATCGCCATCGCTGCGGGAGGATGCAGGGCGATACTCCCGCCAATCCCAACGATCCGGCGGAATTGTGGTGATGAGCGGGCGTCCGGCCGACAGATTCTTCCAGAATGAATCGAGATCTTCCGATTGGGGAAATCTCCCGCTCATGCCGATAATGGCGGCGGCTCTGTCCGTGGGTGAGAACGTCGCAGGAAGCGTAGGCGCCGGAGCGAAAACATCTGCGTCTACTGGATCCTCTCCAGGAGAATCTCCCGCTTCGGACTCCCAGTGGCTCGAATATTCTTCGACCAAATAACCGGCGATCGATCCCAGTGTGCCATGTTCAAAGAACACATCCGGCGTCACTTTAAAATCGAACGTCCGGTTCAACCGCTGCGCCAATTCAGTGAAGCTGATGGAATCGAAACCATACGAGCTCAAATCTTTATCCACCCGGATTTTTTCCCTGTCAATCTTCAACAGATCCGCTACCATTTCCAGAAGTTGTTTTTCAAAGTCTTTTTTGCCATCCATAAGTTTTTCCTTTGTTTTCCCGCGCCTGTCCCCGGAATCCCCGGAATCCGCTAAAATAGTCACCGCCGCCATCATCCTGTCCCGCACACCTTCCAACACTCCAATTTGGGGCCAGGGACATACCAAACCCCAATCGAACGCTAAGGCGCCTGCGGCGGTACTGAGCGGCTTGATACCGGTTTGTTTGAAAATCTCCTCCGCCAGGCTGACTTCGATTTTCATCCCTCCGTTTTCCCATAACGGCCAGTTGAGACTCAGAGTCTTGCCCCGCCGCGTCCCGCCGGCTGTCAAACGTTCTCGATACAAAGCGAAACGATCGAGAAAACTATTGGCGAAGCCGTAATCGCACTGGCCATAATTACCGGTCAACGCGGTCAGTGATGAAAACATCACGAAAAAGTCCAGAGGTTCGCCGCGGGTTTCCTCATCCAACCATACCGCACCCATTATTTTAGGCGCCAGCACTGCGCGTAGTTGTTCGATACTCTTGTCCCGGATCAACGCGTCGCGCACAATACCGGCTGCGTGAATCACTCCGTTGACGATGCCGAATCGCTCTTTGGCAGAGGCGATCAACCCTCGCGTCTGCTCCCGGCTAGAAATATCCGATTCGACATACGATGCCTCCGCGCCAGCGGAGAGAAGCTTTTGTAACAGTTCCTCCCTTTCGGGAGTCAGGGGTCCGATATCCGCCAATATCAGCTTTACCGGCCCTATGACCGCCAAATGCTCCGCGAATAACGCGCCCAAACCGCCCGTCCCGCCGGTAATGATGTAAACGCCGTTCTCCTTCACGATGGAAGGCTGCCTCGAATCGGTTTCGTCCGCCGCTGGCGCTTCCCGGAGGCATCCGGCCATCCGCCGCCCCCCCTCGTACGCGACCTCTGTACGGGAGGGCGTGTCATCCAGGCATTCCCGCATCATTACATCGGGCAGAAGAGGATACTCTTCAAGCGACAGGGAGGGTACCGATACATTGCGAAATTCCATGCGGGGATTTTCCCGTGAAATGGAATTGGTGAATCCCGGCAGAGCCGCGTATACAGGATTGCTCTCTTCCGGCGTACCGGGGAAAAAGGACAAAAACCGGCAAGCGTGTTCGAGCTTAAGCCCGGCGTACGCTTTCACAAAATTGAAGACCGGGTAGACACTCAGCCTTAACTGCCCTTCCAGCGCATCCGCCGTCGCCAGGAATGGGCAATTCCTCATCCACAAATACAAAAACAGCGCTGGCAACCGGTCGCGATCCATAAGAGTCTTGAGCAATGTGTCAAAATCTTCGAGCGCGTGGGGCGCGATTTCAAACCGGTCCGGCCCCAATTCACGGAACCTGTCACCCGGCCGTACCAAAACCGGACGGCACCAGGAGGAGATACTCTCGAAAACATCGGTTCCATCGTCAAAAAGGAGAACTGGAGAGGACGAATCAAGCGTCGCTCCGCCCCGGACGGCAGCGTCCGTAGGCTCCCAGCAGGGGCTGTAGTAAACCGTGTCGAATGCCGAACGGATCTTCGGCGTCCGGGAAACAACTGGAATGGCCGCTCGCTTGAAGGGACGAAACGAAAAATCCCCCATGCGGACCACAACCCGCCCGTCGCCAGCCAACAGCCAGGCGTTGAACCGCAAATCCTCAGGCCGTGTCGCGGCGTGCTCCCCACAGCGGACATACACATATTCCGGTTTTCGCTTTGGATCCACAATCTCGACACTACCTGCCACATAGGGAAGGTACAGCATCTCCACCGCGAAGCCCCGTTCGTAGCCGAAAGCCACCATCGTCTGGATGGCGGCGTCGGTCAAGACCGGATGCAGCACGAACAAATCTCGATCTTTCTGCTGCTCCGGTATGATTCCGATCTTCGCGATCGCCTCGTCCCGGTTGCGGTAAAATTCCAGCATTCCCATGAAGCGCGGTCCGATCTTACCGCCGTTGGCATTGATGCGGTCGTAATAGAGAGCGGCCTCGGTCTCGCCGCCAGTCGAACGTTCGATGATTTCCTGGATATTCAGCCGCTCGGCAGCGGACTGGAGCCCCTCGTCCACGGCTCCGTACTCCAGATACCCCACCGCGTGCTGCACATCGCCTACCTTGAGCTGGAATTCCACCCAATGATCCCGTTCCCGTTTATGAAACGTTACTCGCACCTCTTGCGGGCTGCCTGAAATGGTGAGAGGACGGGATATGGCGATATTACCGAACTTGCCGGCGCAAGAAGTTGGAGATGCCAATTGGGCGGCGGCCCGCGCCATCTCAATATAGGCTACGGCGGGCAAAGTGTTGCCATGATCGGCGATAAAAAATTCCTGCCCTGTAAAAACCCTGGAAAAAACAATCTCAGTGAAGGTGGACAGATTTTTGTCAACCAGGATATGCAACGGCTGTTCCGAACCAGTCTTCGCGCCAAAACCGCCGGCGGCTCTCATGGGCACCCCTTCGGGACCGAAGGGCCAGAACGTCTCGGCTGCAAACGGATAGGTGGGAAGTGAAACTCGCCGCGCAGGACCATCCATGTAGAATGAACTCCAATCCACATTGCCGCCGGACACCCAGTTTTTTGCCGCCGCGACCGGATCATCGCCAACGCGTTGCGCCGCGCCTCCCCGGACCTTTTCGTTATAGCCGGAAAATACTGTAAGGCCATCGCTTCCTTCCCGCAAGTACCGGGCCAATTTTTCCCTGCACTCGTCCATACTGCCGGCGATCAATGCCAACCGCGCCTCC
>JAHELQ010000006.1:19936-33282 GCA_024644125.1 Candidatus Aminicenantota bacterium
CGAAGCGACATTCGCGAACCATGATTCTCCAGAAAAGCCAGCGTCCGTTCGGCGTACTGCCGCAACCGTTCCTGGTTCTTGGCCGACAAGACCATCACGTTTTCCCCGGCGTCGCCCCCACGGAGCGCTGCCTCATCCCGGAATTCCTCCAATACGATATGGGCGTTGGCGCCGCCGAAACCAAACGAACTGACGCCCGCCCGCAGAGGTGCATCGCCCTCCGGCCGTTCCCAGGGGCGGTTTTTATCAACAATGTAAAAGGGCGTCCCCTTCAATTGAATATGGGAGTTCAACGATTGGAAATGAATGGTGGCCGGGATGATCCCCTGCTTCATAGCCAGCGCCACCTTGAACAAACCCGCCATGCCGGCGGCTGTTTCCAGATGGCCGGTATTGGACTTGACCGAGCCGAGGCCGGTTCGCGGTGTATCGGGCATCGTTTTACCGTGCTTCGAGTATAGGTGGGCGAACGCTTTTTTCAAGCCCTCGACCTCCACTGGATCGCCCAATTTGGTGCCTGTGCCGTGGGCCTCGATGTAGCCGATAGTGTCGGGCGGTACTCCAGTCTTTTCATAGGCGGCGATCAACAATTCAGCCTGGGCCGCCGCGTTCGGAGCGGTCAACGAATGGGAACGGCCGCCATGATTGACGGCGCTGCCGATAATTGTGGCCTGGACATGATCGTTGTCCGCGATCGCCTGCGCGAGGGATTTCAAAAGCACGGCCCCAGCCCCCTCAGCCCGCACATAACCATCTGCCCGGTCGTCGAACGTCTTGCAGCGACCGTCTTTCGACAACATTCCGGCGGCGTCGAAGGTCAAGAACACATCCGGCGTCAACAGGACATTTACTCCGCCGGCCAATGCCATGCGGCACTCGCCGGCGCGAATCGCCGTCACCGCGCGGTGGATCGCCACCAACGAACTGGAGCAGGCCGTATCGATGGCTTCGCTCGGGCCATGGATATCCAGCATGTAAGAAATCCGGTTTACCAGAATGGAATTTGCGATGCCTGTGGATTCAAAGGGATCGGGCTTGGCCGGATCTTTGGGGAATATCTTGTTGTATTCCGACGCCGACACCCCCACAAATACCGCAGTGTCAGTACCGCTGAATTCAGCGGTCCTGTAACCGGCATCCTCGATCGTTTTCCAGACAGTCTGCATGAAGATCCTCTGCTGGGGTTCCATCAGTACGGCTTCACGGGGGGAAATACCGAAGAATTCTGCGTCGAATTCGCGCGCCGATTGGATAAACCCACCCCTGGCGGCATGCGGTTTGTCCGGATAGAGGGTTTGCCAATCCCACCGGTAGCGGGGCGCCTCGGTAATCAAATCATCCCCTGCCACAATATGACGCCAGAACTCTTCGAGATCCCCGGACAGCGGCAATACACCGCTCATACCGATAATGGCTATCGCGTCCGGCCGTCCGGTTTCACCTCGCGAATCCGGCTGCGCGTTTTTCACGAAGCGGCCGGGAGTTCCTTCTTCCAACTGAATGGAATAATATTTCGTCAATAACTCAGGATACTTTTGCAACAGGCTTGAAGCCAGATTAGCGACAGTGGATTCCCCGGATTCGAAAAAGATTGCCGGAGTGATTTCCAGGCCGTAGGTTTCATTCAGGTTATTGGCGAATTCGGTCAAATTGATGGAATCGAAGCCCCATTCGTGCAGGTTGCCGTCCAATTCCAATTCCGACGGATTTATTTTTAAAATTCGTGCCGCCAATTCCGTGCAATCCCTCTGTACCTTTTCTAGCAGACTGCCTGCCGAAGGCCTACCGGCATCGCCTCCGGAAGCCGTATTCGAAAGGACCTTTTGTATTTTTTCCCCATGGCCATGCACAACCAAAAAATTCGCGCCATTGGCGGCCAATCCATCTAGTAGAACTTCGATACCGGTCGCGGTGGGCAATGGCTTCACTCCCATCGCCTTCTCCAGCATCTGGAGGGTGGCGTTGTCCACCCGCATGCCCCCATCCCGCCATAACGGCCAATTGATGGAGATTGTCCTGCCTTTGCGTCGGCCCCGTTTCCGTTCCCCTTCCCGCCACAGGGCGAAGTGATCCAGGAAATGGTTGGCGAAGGCGTAATCCGCCTGTCCCGCGTTGCCCAGAACGGAGGTTGAAGAGAACAGGATAAAGAGGTCCAAATCCTCCTGGCCGAACACCTCATCTAGCAACATCGCGGCATGGATTTTCGGTTTGAAAACCTGAGTCGCCTGGTCGTCGGTTTTTTCAAGCAACAGGGCATCGCGGGTGACGCCGGCGCAATGAATGATACCATTGACCGCTCCGAATCTGGATTCGCAGGCGGCGAGCAAAGCCCGGACCGCTTTTTCATCGCATAAATCCGTTTGTATGAACGTGATGTCGGCTTGCGTCGCGCCGATTTCAGCTAGTTTCGCTTCGAGTTCAGGCGACGGCGGCGCGATATCAGCCAGCGCCACGCGGGAACCGCATGTGGTCACCAGGTATTCGGCTAGAATCATTCCGATACCACCCGCGCCCCCGGTAATAATGTACACGGCCCCCCGGCGAAAACCTGCCGTTTCCCCGAGATCCATCATGATATTGTCGCGTAGTGAAAATTCCCGAAGCGTACGGATGTATTTTTTGAGGCGGCCGCTGTCGCTTTCCTCGTACGCCAGATCGAATTCCGCCTGCTCCGGATGGGAGTCCCGAAGCAATCGCTTAGCCACGGCCAGCCATTGTAGTTGATTCAGAGGCGAGGATTGCCTCAGGCAAACATTGCAAAAAGCGATGTGCGGATGCTCGCGCCAGACAGTGCGAAACAGGGCTGAAAGAGCGGAGCGTAACGGATGAACCTCCTCGCCTGCGCATCGATAGACATGAAAGAGGCGAACCGGATGACCGTCCCGTAGCCGCGCCAATTCACCGGCAAGATGGAAAAGGGGGAAAAAGATTTCGCCTGTTCGCCGTTCCGATTCTGCCGGCCGAAGGGAAAAATCCTCCTCGCCGGCATGGACAATGATCAGTCCCGGCAAAAGGTTCCGTTTGCCGCACTCGGAGATCACTAATCCCATGTCTCCGGCGCAAAGAGGATCGATGCTCCAGGTGGTTGGAGATAGTTCCGAAAACCCTTCGCCCGCCCGGATCTCCACCACCGGGACCGCCGCCCCCCGGCTCTCCAGGGCGCGCTCCAGGGCTTCTCTCGATTCCTGTGTGGGGAACAGCGACCAAACGGCCCGGTCCGGTTGAAGGTTCATCTCCTGTCCGGCTCCGGCCTCGTCATCCGCTTTCCAGACCCATTGGAAAGACAGTGTCCGGTCACCTGCGGATGCATCCGTCGCGATCGAGGAACTCATCGCTTTGAGAGTGAAATCCGACAGAGCAGCCGCGACATTGCCATTGGCATCGGCGATGGTGATATCGAAGGATTCGATATCGCCTGTCCCGCCGGGGGAACTGGCTCTGACGGCGTACGCGTAACACACTTCACCCGGCCTTTCGAAGATATCGATCTTACCAAGGGTGAAGGGCAGACGGGGAGAAGCCGTCCTATCGCCGTCTCCAGTCAAACCGGCCACTGATTGCAACGCCGCATCGAGAATGGAGGGATGAAGAAGATAATCTCCGGCTTCGACTCGCGCCACCTCGGGCAATTCTAACCGGGCAAACGTTTCCGTTTCGTTGCGCCACATTGTGTGCAACGCCTGAAACGCCGGACCATATGCTAGACCGCCTTCCAGGAAGCGCTGGTAACAATCGGCGCCTTCGCGTCTTTCCCCGCACCGGCGTTTGACTGCCTCGATATCGAGCGCGTCCCTCACGGGCGCCGCCCCATTGTAAGACAGAATGCCGCGGGCGTGGACCATGGCTTCGCCATCCGCTCCATCTCGGGTGACAACCGTGAATTCCGCGGCATCCGGGCCCGAGGGCGATACATTTACCTGGACAGAGGGTTTTTTGCCTCCAAACACGATGGGCCGCGACCAGACAATGTTCCTGATGTGCCGGACACTGCGCTCAGCCGCCAATTCCCCCGCTGCCCTGGCCATTTCTAGATACGCCACTCCGGGCAAAACCTTGACTCCCTGCACCCGGTGCTGATCGAGAAAAAATTCATGTCCGCTGAAACAGGACGAATATCGCTGCTGGAGAAAGGTCGATGTATTGCTGCCCACCAATGGATGTAGCCTTGCCTCCGGCGCCTGCCCATCGAGATGGCAGTCTGCGTCGCAAAACTGGCTCTCGTCGAACCAATGGCGCTGAGGCGCGAATGGATATGTGGGCAAAGACACCCGTCCGGGATTCACGCCGGAGTGGAGACTCATCCAATTGATATCCGCTCCCGAAACCCATGCTTGCGCCAGGGCTTCGAACTTTGATTCGTCGTCGTCAGCCGCGACAGAGAGTTCCGCTCGCGGTGCGGCATCGCCGGCCCGGCCTTTGAAAATGGCATAACGCGAAAAATCGGCCTCCCGGCACCGACGGAGCTTGTCCTTCAATTCCTCCGTATCCGGGGCGACGAAGGCCAGCCTCCATGGCAGCGGTTCCCTGCCGGTTTGCAACGTGAAGGCGATTTGTCTCAACGACACGCCCGGATGCGCGCTTGCGCCACTTTTCTCCGGGGCTTTCCCAGGGGCGAGAAGGCGCGCCAACCGGTCGATGGTGGAGATATCAGCCAGCGCCGCCGCATCCATGCCCGCGCCGAACGCCTCTTCCACGGCTCCTGCCAGCGCAGCCAACGACACACCGTCAAATCCCATCTCCTGGAAATCTTCACCGCTGTCCAGTTGATCCGCTTCGATAGATAAAATACCAGCCGCCAGATCCAACAACTTCCGCTGAATTTCGTGGGCGACACGATCATCCACAGTGCGCTCCACATCCAATGGACAGAGATCGCGCTCTAAAAATTCGAGCAGCGACCCGGCATACGCCAAAAGCCGGTCCTCGGTTTTGGCGGATAGCACAATCAATTGAGCCGTCTCTTCTACGCCCGCTGCAATCGTTTCTCTCACCGGAGCATACTCTTCCAGTACGACGTGGGCGTTGGCGCCGCCGAAGCCAAACGCGCTGACTCCGGCGGTGCGTGGGATCGTCGAGCCGTCCTTCGCTATCAACCGGTCCCAGTTTTTTGTTTTATTGACAATGTAAAAAGGCGAATGTTTCAGTTCGATCAATGGATTGAGTTCTTCGAAGTGCAGGTTTTTGGGCAAAATCCCGTGCTTCATCGAGAGGATCACCTTCAAGAGGCCGGCGATACCGGATGCCGGTTCCAGATGCCCGATATAGGTCTTGACGGTTCCCAATCCGCAATAATTCTTTTTATTCAATTGGCGGCCGGACCGCTCAGCCAATTCCCCGAATGCCTGCCGAAGCGCGTCGATCTCAACCGGATCCCCCAATTCGGTGCCAGTGCCGTGAACCTCGATGTAGGAGATCGCCTCCGGATGGATCCCGGCCTTCTCATAGGCCTCCACCAACAACGCCGCCTGGGCGCCGGAATTTGGAGCGGTAAAGGAATTGGCCTTGCCGCCATGATTGACCGCCGAGCTCTTAATGACCGCGTAAATGTGGTCGCTGTCGGCGATGGCCCGCGAGAGCGGCTTCAACAGCACGACGCCCACGCCCTCTCCCCGCACATATCCATCGGCCTTGCGGTCGAAGGTTTTGCAGCGGCCATTGGAAGACAACACTCCCAACATACTGACCGCCTTCATGCTATGGGGGGAAAGCATCAGTGAAACACCGCCCGCCACAGCCAATTCGTTCTCTCCGGCGCGCAGGGAACCAACCGCCTGGTGAACCGCCACCAACGAACTGGAGCACGCAGTATTGATCGACTCGCTCGCCCCTCTGAAATTCAACAGAAAAGAGATCCGGTTGGCCAGCACCGCATGATGGTTGCCGATGATCATCTGCGCGTTCATCCGGCGATTGGCCCTCAATAATTGCACATAGTCATCGGATTCGGCTCCAACAAACACCCCCACCCGTTTTCCGGAAAAATCCGAGGGCCGGTAACCGCCGTCTTCAAAAGCCTCCCAGACAATCTGGCAGAGCAACCGTTGCTGCGGATCGATGAGTTCTGCCTCCCGGGGGGAAATAGTGAAGAAGCGGGCGTCGAATGTGTCGGCGTCGGGAACGAAGCCGCCCCACCGGGGGACTGTTTTGCCGCCATTCTTCCTTGAGTCTTCATCCAATTGTCTCCAATCCCAACGTTGGGCTGGAATTTCGGTGATCAAATCCCGGCCTTCCACTAGATTCCGCCAGAATTCAGCGAGGTTGCGGGAGCCAGGGAGCCTGGATGCCGCTCCGATGATGGCGATATCCTTTTCATCCGAAGCTTCGCTTACCGGAATCTCGACTGCCGGTTCTACAACAAGGGCTGTAACCTCATCCTCGTGCGTCGCGGCCATCCCGCGACCGCTGATGGCGCCGGGGAAATGTTCAGCCAGATAACCGCTCAACGCTTCGATGGAGCTATGCTGAAAGAAAATGGTGGGAGAGATGTCCACTTGCAGTGCGTTTTTCAACGCGCCGGCGAATTCTTTCAGAGTGATGGAATCAAAGCCATAATTGCCAAAATTCTCTTTGTCGTTGAACATCGCCGGATCGAGCCGGATCACGGACGCGGCGATTTGCCTGACCTGGGCGGCAGCGCATCCGGTCAACCGTTGGATATTCATCTCTTCGTCGCCGGTTTTAGCGGTTTTTGGGGTCTCCCAGAAGTTCCCGATACCGAGATTACGGTAGACGCGGTCTTTTTGCCCATATAGAACAAGAATTCGATTGAGCCCAGAAGCTACGATCGTTTCCAGCTCCGCGAGGCCATCTTCGTCTTCGAGATAATCGAGTCCCATAGCCTTCAAGAACAATGCCTCGCCGGAATCGTCAAGATGCATCCCACCGTTCCGCCAAACCGGCCAATTTATGGACACGCCGGCGCCGGACCGGGCGTTCCGCTGCCGGAGCGTGTTCCGGTATTCCATGTAACAATCCAGGAACCGGTTGCCGAGGGCGTAATCACATTGGCCGATATCCCCCAGCACGGACGAGGCGGAAGAAAAAACGACAAAGACATCCAATTCCACTCCGGCTGTGGCGAGGTCCAGAGCGACGGTTCCTGCCATTTTCGGTTTCAGGGTGGCGGAGAAATCCCGCCATTCTTTATTGTAAAAAACCGTATCGTCAATAATTCCCGCCGAATGAAGGACGCCGTTCAAGCGCCCGAACGACCGTTCGATCTCGCCCATCACCCGTCCCATGGCGTCCAGATCGGACACGTCGGCGGAGATATATCTCGCGCTTCCACCGAATCGTTCGAGCTCCCGCAGTTTGTGCTCCTTCGCCTGATCCAACGGCGAACGCCCGGTCAGAACAATGGCGGCGCCGTATACTTTAGCCAGATGAGAGGCAACGATCCAACCCAGGCCGCCGCAGCCGCCGGTAATCAGATAGACGCCGCCGCGGCGGAACAGCGATGCTACGTTGCCGGGCAATTGCACTGGCGTCATGGTTCTGGCGAACAACCTGCCGTCTGAGACCTTGAACTCGAGAATATTGGCCGAAAGAGGATTCCACAGGAGGTAGGCCATCGTGTCCAGCCGGACTGTATCCGGCGTTTCCCGGTCGTATTGGAGAGTCAGAAAATCCATCTCCGGAAATGAGAGTTTCAAGGATCTGGCGAACGCCCCCACTGCCTCGCATAGAAGATCTACCTCCCCTTCCTGGTAAGTGAAAAGAAAACGCCTGCACACAGGGATGTTTTGATTGGCCAGGGTTTTCATGATATGGAAGACTGGTTCGACGCCGGCTTCAAGCACCCATTGCGCCGCGACCGCCGGATCATCCCCGGCTTCGGAGCGCCGGGCCCAATCGTGAAGGATATAATCGGGACGCAATTTCTGAAGCCACAGATCCGCCAGCAACCGGCGGTAATCTTCCGGCGAGGCGGGATCGATGCGATATTCGTTGGATGCTGTTTTAGAATACCGATCCCCCATCGCCACAATCACCACTTCGCCGCTATCCGGCGCCAATTCACTCAGCCGGTGTTCCAGATAATTTGCCTCCGCTGGACCACTGCCCAATACCAGAACGCAGCCGGCGACAGCAGTTGGATCTCCGGCCTCTATTTCCTCCCAACCGGGGCGGAACCGCATGGCGGTCATCCGGTTCTTGGGTCCCGCCGCCGCCGGCTGAGAAAACGTCGGCAAAGGGAACCTGTTTTTGGCGAAGGGATATGTGGGCAGGGAAACCGGCGTGGGTTTTCTCTCGGGGTAAAAAACGCTCCAATCGACAGTTTCTCCCGCCAGCCACCGGTGGATCTCAGGAACCGGCCCCGCCTCTGGTTCAACGCCGTTTTGGTAATATTCCGATAATTGCTTCCGTAATTGGGCCATATCGCCGGCGTAAAACGCCAGCCGCTCATCCATGGCTTCGCGGCCCATTTGCAGCGTATAGGCGATAGGCAGGAGCAGTAGCTCTTCGCCATGCTTATCGAGAAAGTTCAGCATCCGCTTGACATAAATCCGCAATTGTTCCCTGGTTTTGGCGGACAGGGGAAACACATGTAAGGCCTGGTCGCTAGAGGATTCTTGGGAGGAAGGAGCGATGTATTCTTCCAGCACCACGTGAGCGTTGGCTCCGCCGGCGCCGAAAGAACTGACTGCGGCGCGGCGTGGATACGAGCGAAGGCCATTGCCTATGTCCGCCTGCGGTTGCCGCCAATCCGCCGATTCCCGTTGCACGAAAAACGGCGACGAGGCGAAATCGATGTTTGGATTCAGCCGTTCGGAGTGGAGTGAAGGTACCAATCGTCGGTAGCGCATTTGCATCAATATTTTGGTGATGGCAGCTATGCCCGCTGCCGATTCCATGTGCCCCATGTTTGATTTCAACGAGCCTACGGCGCAGAATTGCTTATCGTTTGTATACTGACTGTAGGCCCTGGTCAAACCTAGAATTTCGATGGGATCCCCCAGCGCGGTTCCGGTGCCGTGCGCTTCCACATAACTGATAGTGCGGGGATGAATCCGGCTTCGCCGCAATGCGTCGGAGATCACCCGTGCCTGCGCGTTGGGATTGGGGACCGAATATCCGCTGGTTTTGCCGCCGGCGTTCACCGCAGTTCCCTTGATGATGCCGATGATCTTATCGCCATCTTCCACCGCCTGAGGCAGGGGTTTCAACAACACGGCGCCGACGCCTTCCCCATCGACAAAACCATCGGCCCCTTCGCCGAAACTCTTGCACCGGTCGTCCGGGGCGATCATCTCGATCTCGCAGAGCCTCCGGTAATGAGCCGGAGACAACACCAGATTCACTCCGCCGCAGATGGCCATCCGGCACTCCCCCCGCTTGAGACTCTGACAGGCAAGGTGCAAGGCGGTCAAAGAGGACGAGCAAGCGGTATCCACCGCCATACTGGGTCCCTGGAAATCGAAAAAATATGAGACGCGGTTGGCGATAGACCAATAAGCGCCGCGGGCGTTGGTCTCGATCCCCTCTGCCGCGGCCCGGCCGCTGAGCCATTCGTAATTGCAATTCATCACGCCGACGAAGACGCCGATCTCTTGTTCCATCTCGGCAACCACCTGGCGGGTGTAGCCAGCGTCCTCCATTACGGCCCAACACACCTCCAGGAACAACCGTTCCTGCGGATCCATGGCTTCGGCTTCCCGCGGGGAAATATGAAAGAACAATGGGTCGAAGGCGTCAACATCCTTCAGGAATCCTCCCCAGCGGCTGTAGCTTTCCTCTTTGTGAAGCCGCCAATCCCAGCGGTCGGCGGGTATTTCGCCAATACAATTCTTTCCGGAGCGCACATTATCCCAGAATTCATCCAGATTCTCCGCCTCCGGGTAGCGGCCGCTCACGCCGATGACAGCGATATCCTTCTCTTCGCAACCCTGTGCGTACGTTTTCAGCAATTGGATTAATTGTTTTCGTTTCTCGTCCATTCTGCGCCTCGATGATTTAGATCTCTCCGGAACGGAGCAATTCCAGCAACGCGTCTACCTCCCGTTCGGGAAGACGCTCCACCATTCCAGTCAAGCCATCCGGTTCTTCATGATCGCCATGATTATCAGAACCCAACGTCGCCAGCCGGTCTCGGTAACCGGTAACAAAAAACGACGCCAATTTTTCCATAGTCATATGTTCGAACAACAAGGTGGCGGGC
The DNA here is from genome assembly GCA_024644125.1 of Candidatus Aminicenantota bacterium. Classification (GTDB taxonomy): domain Bacteria; phylum Acidobacteriota; class Aminicenantia; order UBA2199; family UBA2199; genus JAHELQ01. Next base: position 30,096 of record JAHELQ010000006.1, read on the forward strand.
AATGGTCCAAAGTCTTCCGAAAGCCGCTTCACTATGTCCATTCCCACCAACGAATCCACGCCGAACCGCTCGAATGTGGTTTTGGCGTCGATCTTATCCTCCGGTAATTTCAGAATGCCAGCGAACACCCGGCGTACATAACTCAGAGCGAAACCGTCCATATCGCCTCCCCGGGCTGGTGGGTTTGCCCCGGTAACCGCGGTTTGTGGTTTTTGGGCCGGTTCGCCGTTCAATTTGCCGGGAAATGTGTCCGTGAAATATTCAGCAAGCTTTCCGACGGTCATATATTCAAACAACAAGGTGGCGGGAAGTTTCCCGAAATCCTGTTCCAATCGCTTGACCACATCCATGCCCACCAGGGAATCGACGCCATACCGCTCAAAAGTGGTGCGGGGATCGATTTGTTCCGGTTTTATCTTTAGAATTCCCGCGAAGATTCCAATCAAATAACGCTCCATTCCGATTCCGGTCTCCTGCGGCGAATTTTTCTCGGGCCCGAGAATTTGTTCCGGTACCGGCGGGGGTGGGACCGGGTGCCGCTCCGGCAACCGGCCGGAAGATCTGAGGAGGCGAATCAATCCGTCGCTGGCGGCGACGATGACAGTCTGCCCGAATTCCTTGACCGCCTGGTCCGGGAATTTGAAGAACCGGATATCGCCGAATCCCAAGCGCCCGAGTAAATCCCGCCAGGATTCGGGCCCCAATAGAGGCGATCCTTCCAGCCGGATGTCGGGATCGAGGAAACGCCACCAACCGTCGGTCAGACCGAAGGTCAATGTGGCGAAATCATGATTTTCAGTCGCCTCGTTGACCAGAAGAAGTCCGTTTCGTTTCAACAGGCATTTGGCGTTGAGCAAGGTCTCTTCCATCCGCCGGGTGGCGTGCAACACATTGCTGCCGAAGACCACATCGAAACTCCCCGGCCGGAAGCCCTGACTCTGAACCGGCTCCTCGATGTTCAACACCTGAAAATCCACAAACCGGTACCTGTCCCCATAAGTTTCCCTGCCGAAGCGGGTAAAACCCATAGAAATATCTGTATAAACATACTGAACGCGCGATCCGAAGGGAGCCAGGGCTTCCAGCACAAATCGGCTGGTTCCGCCGGTTCCGGCCCCGATCTCAAGTATGCGCACCATCTCTTGCGGCGCGTCCGCCGTACGTTTTTCGACAAAGAGGCGGATCACGCGGGACAACAACAGGTGAAAATAATCGGCCACGGGATTTCCCCGGTACACACCCTCCACCAGCGCTTTGGAGCCGCCGGGGAACATGACCTCCATATGGGTTTTCCTCCCTTGCAGCACCTCCGCCAGGTTGTCGGCGCAAGCCCACAACAATCCGGTATGTCCCTGCACTTGCGGATACGGTTGCAAGCGGGCATCCCTATCTTCCGCCGCCCGGGCCAGGATATCTTTCACATCCTGAGCCGCCATTTTTGCGGTGGTGGAAAACTCCGTTCCTCGCAACGCCAGAAATCCCGCCCGTCTTAGAATGGCCAGTAATTCGGCGAACAGCCGTCGGTACCCCTGGACAACCCCCACACGCGCGAATAGTTCTTCGACCCGGAACGATTCGCCTTCGGCCAAAAATACGCCCATGCGCTGAAACGCACGCACTACCAATAGCGGAATCTCGCGCCCCATAAGCTGGAAGCCGACTCCATAATTACCGGCGACATCCGCATCAACCGGCGGATATCCGGGTTCAGGCCCCAGCGACCCCACGGAGGGAATCACCTCTGATACCAGTTGCCAGTGTGTTTCCCGGTCCACGCCAATGGTTTGCAAGAAGCGTCCCTCGGCTTTCAAGAACATCACCTGCGGCACTGGAGAGGCGAGAATCCGCAGCACCGCATCCATGCCTTCGGAGGCCTCGATGGATTCGATCCCCATGGCCGCCAATCTACGGCTGTAGCTTTCATGGGCAACAATTCCCACATTGCCCCAATACCCCCAATTGACGATCTTCACCGGGAATGAGGCCACGCTCCCCAGATGCAAACCGAAGGCGTCCTTGAATGTGCATCCGGCGGCGTAGTTGCCCTGACCGTAATTGCAGGTGAAGGATTGACCGGATGAGAAAAACATCATAAAATCGAGCGGATCGCGCTTGAAGACAGAGTAGAGAAGAAAGCTCCCCAGAGTCTTCGGTTCCAGCGCCTGTAGAAGAGTTGTCTCGTCCATGTGCTTGAATGTGCTGTCCTTGAGGACAATGGCCGAATGAATTACGCCGTCGATGTGTCCGAAACGGGTTCGGGCGGTTTGAGCCGCCGCTTCCAGGCTCTCACGGTTGGCGATGTCAGTCTGGATATACTCCGCCTCGCCGCCGAGGGCTTCGATTTGCGTTTTCATCTCATCCATCCGCCGCTCGAACGGGCTTCGCCCCAGCAATACCAGGCGGGCCCGCGCTTTTTCAGCCAAAAACCGCGCCAGCTCAAAACCGATTCCGCCGGCGCCGCCGGCGATGACATATACGCCGTTCCGTTTGAAGGGGAATTCCTTTGGCTCAGGAAACGCCACCTCTTCGACCGTGCGGCGATAGACAATACCCGATCGGATCGCCGTCTCTTCGAAGCCCGATTCGACGGCCCTCGGCAGAGCGGCATCCAGAGTTCCGCCTTCCTGCGGATCCAGATGGACATCGACGCAACGTACCGAGAGCGACGAATACTCTTTCGCCAACACCCGGGCAAAACCTGTAAGGCCGGCGGCATAGGGAATCGTGATTCGTGTGGGGGGAAGATGGTGAACATCGTTGGTAACAATAACGAGCCGCGATAGCCGTTCGAGGAAACCCTCCTTGTCCAGCGCCTTCAGCAACCGGAACAAGGAGAGAAGGGTTGTTTCCTGAAGCCGCCTCATAGCCGCGGCATCGATATCATCCACATTCATAGAAGGAAAAAGGGCGAAAAAATAGAGGGATTCAACAGGTTTGTCAAGCGACAACCAGTGATTCAGCGGCTGCCAATCGACCGGGATCCCCGTCTCCCCAAAGGGCAGATATTCGTGGAGAGCCGCCGGGACAGCCAACTTCATCGCCGACTCGATATGCGGCTGGGAATCCGGATACACAACCAGCACCCCTTCATCCGCCGCGTAGTGGTTCGGCAGCTCCACCGGCAGCCAACGGGTGAGATAATAATTCGCTTTAGCGGTATCTTTCACCGGGCGGAATGCAATGTCTT
>JAHELQ010000208.1 GCA_024644125.1 Candidatus Aminicenantota bacterium
TACCGGCCGCGGCAAGTTGAATTCCCGAATATTTCCGCCGGAAGGAACGATAGACACACAACCTCCAGACAATATACTGGCCAACCAGACAGGGAAGCCGGCTTCGCCGTGCGGGGATGCGATGAACAATGTGGCGGAAGCGTCCACCTTCAATTTTTCAAGGTGAAACCGCGCCCAACCGGCCAGATAACGGCCGGATACCACAAGGCCCTCCACCGCCGGGAAATTTCCCGGTAAATAGATCACGCCGCCGGATTCAGGGAACGAATGATTCCCATCTTCATGAAAACCGGAAGCCCTCCTACTAGAAGCGGAGGCATCCCGAGCTTCAACGGTCACTGTAAAATCGGGATCACAATCATCCAGGATTTTATTCCGCAATTCTGCCGGATACCGGGAGGGAACGAGCACAAATCGACCGCCGACCTGGAGAACGCCAAAAATTCCAGCCGCCATTCCGGCGTAGGATGAATACTCCAGAAATACATCACTTCCGGCAACATCCCCGCACGCCTCCAGGCGTTGCGAGACAATGTCCGCCAATTGCAGGAGACGGCCGTAGGTCACTGTTTCTTTACCTGCGGAAACAATGGCCGGCGTGTCAGGCCGCAACGCCGCTTGCGCTTTAAACAATTCAAAAATCGCTGTCTCTTTAATCGAAATCATAATCGTCCTCTTCGGTCACAACATTGAAGCGTTCCAGAAGCTCTTCTTCCCGGGAAGACAGCACATTGAACTCCTGCAATTTTTGGCGTGGGTGATTGGGGATTTCTGTCAATAACTTCATATAATGTTGCGCCAGTGTTTGTATTGTAATAGGTTTAAAAAGGGCGGTGGAATAATTGAATCTCAATGTGAGGCCATCCGCGGCTCCGGCCACTTGCAAGGATAGATCGAAGCGGGCGGTCTTGTTTTCCAACGGAAAGCGGGATATCCGCAGTCCGGACGCGCACCGGTCCACAGTCTCCATGTTCTGAAAATTGAACATCACGTCAAAGAGTGGATTTCTACCTCCTTGTCGCTGGAGATTCAACCGGTCAACCAATAAATCGAACGGAAAATCCTGGTTTTCGAAAGATTTGAGGATCCCGCTCTTCAGCGTGGCAAGGAATCCCGAATAATCCGATGAGGAATCGTGGGAAATTTTCAAGGCGATGGTATTGGCGAACATACCGACAATATGTTCCAGGTCCGGGTGCGAACGTCCAGCCACCGGCGTCCCCACCACGATGTCCTTGTTCCCGGTATAATGGTACAATAATAAATAATAAGCGGACAGTAGAACCATATACATGGTTGTTCCGGTCTGGCCGCATAATTGTTCGAGCCTATTCAGCGTGGGTTTTTCCAGCTCAACCTCGACTGCGTCTCCGTCGAACCGGGCTTCGCCGGGACGGGGGAAATCCAGAGGTAGATTCATGGGGGGCGGCAACACAGCGAAGGTTTCCATCCAGAACCTTTCCTGGGAGCGGAAGCGTTCCTGCGTTTGTGGTTGGCGTTCCCAGACTGCGTAATCATGGTATTGAACCTCCAACGGAGGCAAGGCGCCGCCGGAGAGGATCGTCATGAACTCCCGGGTCAGGATGTTGATAGACACTCCATCCCCGATGATGTGATGCATGTCCAGCGCCAGTACATTTCGTCGCTCCTCCAACCGGATCAGCGCGATTCTCCACAACGGCGCCGAAGCGAGATCGAAGGGGCGGACAAACCGGTCGATGATTTCATCGATACGTCGCCGCTGCGCCTCAGTCCCGCCGGTTTCCGCTCCGGCCAAATCATGGTAATCCAGCGGCGCCGTGACCTGAGGATCGATTCTTTGAACCGGATCGCCCGCTTCCAGAGAGAATGATGTCCGTAAACTGGAGTGGCGGAGGGCCAGAGCGGCGAATCCCTCTTCCACCTGAATTCTCTCGATATTTCCATCGAGAGTTACCGCGCCTGTGATATGATAGCCGAGGTGCCCTTCCATCACTTTGCTCAAGAAATATAACCGCGCCTGGGCTGAAGATAACGGATAATAGGACGCGGTTTCCGCCTTTGGAATTTTTTTGTACCGCTCCGCTTTATTATCCCGCACATAAGCGGCCAGAGCCCGGATGGTGGGAGTGTTGAAGACATTTTCGATAGCGATGCGAACGCCGGTCTCTCTTAACACCCGCGCGGTCATGACCGTCACTTTCAACGAATGACCTCCCAGTTGGAAGAAGTTATCGGTCACGCCCACCGACTGCGGTTCGAGCTCCAGGACCGAGGCCCAGATCCGAACCATCTGCTTCTCGATGTCGTCTTGCGGCGGACAATACTGGTCCACCTTCCCAAGGTCCGGCTGGGGCAAGGAGCGACGGTCGATTTTGCCGTTGGGGGTCCGGGGCATCTCGACCAGTTGGGCGAAATAGGCGGGAATCATATAGGGAGGAATTATTCCGGTCAGGTAATCCCGCACATCGGAGGGTTCAAGTTTCCGGTCCGCAGTGTAATAAGCGCACAGAAAAGGCTCTCCCGATTGGTATAGGCTCACATCGACAGCCGCGTCCAGAATGGAGGAATGAAGGATCAACCGGCTCTCGATCTCCCCCAATTCGATACGGAAGCCGCGGATCTTGACCTGGTGGTCTCCCCGCCCGCAAAACTCGATGGCGCCGCCGGGCAACAAACGCGCCAGATCCCCTGTCCGGTACATGGTCCGGGGAGGCACATCGATGCACCGGCAGTCAGCGTTGAAGGGATCTGGAACAAATTTTTCACGGGTGAGCTCCTGCCGGTTCAAATACCCCCGGGCCACGCCGGCGCCGGCGATGCACAATTCGCCAACCGCTCCAATCGGCGCCAGATGGTTCCATTGATCCAGAATATAACATTTCACATTGCGGATGGGAGTGCCGAGATTAACCTCTCCGGGACTGCAATGGGCCGCCAGAGCGTCGATGGTGGTCTCGGTGGGACCGTAATGATTGAACACCTGGTAACCTTTTTCGAGCAGAAGCGCCTTGAGCCGCTCCTCCAATTTCTCCCCTCCGGAGATGACCACGTCCAGGCTTTTAAGTTTGGGATCGTGCGCCAACAATTCCCGCAAGGTGGGAGGCACGAAGTTTAGCATATTGACCTGGTTTCGATCGACGAATTTCCGGAATTCGAATTTCTCTGCCAACATGTGTTTTTGGATCAAGATGAGAGCGGCGCCGGATGATAGTGTGCCGAAGATTTGTTCGATGGACGGATCGAACGTGTATCCGGTCATTTGCAACACCCGGACGCCCGGCTGCAAGTTATAGCGAGTCCGGTACCAAACCAGTAGATTTACCAGGCTGCCATGCTCCACCAAAACTCCCTTTGGATTTCCGGTGGTGCCGGAGGTGTAGATCACATAGGCCACATTTTCCGGATGCGCATCCAAAACGAGAGCGCCCGCTTCAGGAAGGGGTTTCTCCCGTTTGCCATAACGGATGACGGGGATTCCTTCCAATAGCCCGTCGATGACAGCATCCTGTTCCAACAAATGATTATGCGCTAAAATCGCAGCCGGTTGACTGTCCCTGAGAATGAATTGTTTGCGGTCCGCCGGATAATCGATACCGATCGGAAGAAACGCTCCCCCGCTTTTCAAAACCGCCAATTCTCCCAACACAATTTCGATGGAACGGTCCAATAACAATGCCACAAGAGAGCCGGTAACCACTCCCTTTTCCCGCAAGACCGACGCCAATCCGTTCGCCCTCCGGTCAAGATGCCGGTATGTCAATTGAACCCCGTCCATAGCGACCGCCATTCTATGGGGATGAGTCTCGACTGCGCATTCGAACAATTGGTGCGCGGTCAACCGGTCCGGCGCTTCCTGAATGGAGGAATTGAGAGTTTTGAGGATTGCGCGCTTCTCGCCTGTCGATAGAATATCGATGTCTTCGAGGGAAATGTGCGCGCCAGACACCAATTGGCGGAGAATACTCAAGTAATGGACGGCGATCTGCCACATCACCGGGTGGGTCAACAGGGCGGAATTGTAACTGAAGATACATTCCAATTCATCAAAAAAGGAAATCCCCAGGCTAAGATCGTAATGGGTCATTTCGAAAACCTGGTGACCCTCGATGGAAAGTTCGCCCGAGATATCGTCCAGTTTCCGTTGCAACGGATAATTTTCCACCGCTACCAGGGAATTGAAAAACTCCCCCTCCTGCCCCATACCGATAGCGTCCTTGATATCCACCAACGAGATGAGCTCGTGCTCTTTGCGCACAGCAAGGGTACGGTTAATGCCCCGCAATACATCGAGTATGGTTTTGCCAGGATTGACCTTCACCCTGATGGGGATGGTGTTGATAAAAAGCCCTACAGTCTCTTCGATTCCGGCCAGATCTTCCGGCCGCCCCGAAACCGTGGTCCCGAAGACCACATCGTTGGCATTGGCATACTTGAGTAACAGAATTCCCCATGCCGAATAGAACACAGCGGCCGGGGTCAGTTTATGATTTTGGGCAAAGCCTGACACCAGGTCCTTCAAACCATGGTGCACCGGCGCCCGTAGAAGGTTTCTTCCGGAGGCGACGCGCAATAGTCCATTCTTTCTTAAAAAATCCACATGATTTTCATAGTCTTTCAGGTAACGGCTCCAGTACAATTTGTCCGCCTCCAGATCCCGGTCCTGGAGATATTTGACAAAATGTTTGAATTGGACTCTCTGGAGAGACGGCAACCTACCATCCCTTCCATATTCCCGGTACGCGGCGAACAGGTCTTCCAGGATCTTGCCGTTGCTCCAGCCGTCGTAGAGAATATGATGATGGGTGATCACCATGGTATGGCGCTCCCGGTCAACCGGACATACCGCCACCCGCAGAGGGACTTCCGTCAGATCGAAGCGTTTGTCGCGCTCGATCTCCATCAGCGTCGCAGGCGTTTCCCCTGATTCTCCGGCAGGACGGCACAGGCGGAAGTTTACCTGGTGGAATTTCAGCACCAGTTGAACCGGTTGATTCAGCCCGTCCCAACGAAACACAGTTCGCAGCGCCTCGTTGGTATCCGTCACCCATTGCCAGGCCCGCTGGAGCCGGGCGGCGTCCAGAGGACCTGCGAGGTCCAACCTCAACTGCTCCACATACTGAAGTCCCTCAGGCTCCCTCAAATAATGAAACAGCAAACCTTGCTGCATCGAGGTCAGGGGCATCACGTCCTGGATATTTTTTTTGTCTATTTTCCGGGAAGCTTCCATTTTTTAGGGCCTTTAAAAAATTACTCTCTACCAATGGTTTTGACTGGATTCATATTGGCGACTTTGCTGGTATGAAAGCTGACTGTGGCAATGGCGATCACGAATGAAATAACCGCGGTAAGAGCAAAAATCCATATGTGAAGTTCGATGCGGTAGGCAAAATCCTCCAGCCACCGGTTCATGGCGACATACGCCACGGGGCAGGCCAGGACAAACGCCGTCAGCACCCACTTGATGAAATCCTTCGACAATAGGGCCACAATGCCTGCGACATTGGCCCCCAGAACTTTGCGAATGCCGATCTCCTTGGTTCGCTGCTCCGCCACGAACGCCGCCAATCCGAGCAATCCCAAACACGAGATAAAAATCGCCAGCATCGAAAACACACCGATAACCTTGCCGGTTTGAAATTCTTTTTGGTATTGTCCGGCGAATTCATCCTTAAGGAAATGGTATTCAAATGGATATCCGGGATTGGCCTTGTCCCAGGCTTTCCTGGCATGCTCCAATACCTCCTGGAGTTTTTCGGATTGATAACGAATATAGACAAAATGATAAAACCTGGGGACTCCCACCCAGAAAAGGAAAGGCTTGATCTTGTCCTGCAGGGGTTGGAAATGGAAATCTTTGGTCACGCCGATGATCTTTCCCCGCCGCCGCATCATGTTGAATTGGGTGCCGACGGCCCGTTCCACCCCCATGAACCTGGCTGCCGCTTCATTTATTATGAAGTTGTTCTGATCTGTCGAATATTCCATCGAATAACTTCTGCCGTCGGCCATCTGAATCCCCATTGTGGAGATATAATCAAAATCCACCGGATCGGTGTAAAATTCCACCTCCATCGCTGGATCTTTACCTTCCCATCCCACCTGCTGATTCCAGTGAGCCCGGATGTTGGTCTGCAAATGACCGCTGGCTGCGACGCTCAATACTCCCGGATGCTGTTTCATTTCCTCTTTCCAGGCCTCGTACTTCTCGCTGAAATTACCCACCGTGGGGATATAGACCAGGTTATCGAGGTTCAACCCGGTTTTTTTATTCTGTATATAGTGCAACTGACTATAAATGACGATGGTGCAAATCATCAAGATAATGGACAGAAAAAACTGGAACACCACCAATACTTTCCGCAACAGAATGCCTGCCGAGCCCGACTTGAATTGCCCCCTCAGAACTTTGGACGGTTGGAACGACGATAGATAGAGAGCGGGATAGCTGCCGGAGATTACGCCGGTAAGTACGGCGATCGCCAGAAACAACAAATAGATCATAAAGTTGTCGAACAATCCGAGGGTCATCTCTTTTCCAGACAGCTCATTGAGAACCGGTAAAAAGAGATGGATCAGAACCACTGTTGCCACGAACGCCAGAATGGCCAGTAGCACGGCCTCGCCGAAGAACTGCTGCACAATCTGCCGGCGGAACGCCCCGACTACTTTGCGAAGCCCCACCTCTTTGGCCCGGCGCACCGATTGGGCGGTGGCGAGATTCATAAAATTGATGCAGGCGAATAAAATGATGAACAAAGCGATAATGGAGAAAATATATACATACTGGATATCCCCTTCCCCATCCTCTCCATAAAGATGACTCTTCTTCAGCGGTTCCAATTCTATCGAACGAACCTCATTCTTGAGTTTTTCATTGTAAAAATCGGACACCTTTTTCTGGAAGGCAGTGATATCGGTACCCTTTGCCAGCAAGAGCCAGGTCCTGCAAAACACGTTGCCCCAATTGTCCATCTCCCGGCGGTTCAATCCGTCGAAAGAGACATAGGAAGCAATGACCGGAAAGCGAAATCTGGAATTGGGAGGCGTATCTTCGATTACGCCGGTAACCGAATATTCGCCTGAATAATAGACATTGGCCACTGTGACAGATTTGCCCAGGGGATTTTCAGATCCAAAATAACGCTGAGCCGCGCTGCGGGTCATGACCAGGGTATTGGGTTGGCTCAACGCCGACTTGGGATCTCCCTGGATGAAGGGCATGGTGAGAATGTCGAAGAGCGAGGGATCGGAAAACACGAAATCATCTTCCCAGAAGGATTTTTCCTCTCCCGGTTTCGCCGGAGGCCGGTAGACCACCATCACACGCTCCGGCTCGATGCGCACGGCATCAACCACTTCGGGAAAATTATCCTTGAACGCCTGGCTCAATGGATAGGGCGAGAGCGTGTTCTTCCTTGCCTCGCCCTGGTTGTGACTCACCGAATACACCCGGTAAATATCATCCAGATTTTTCTGGAAATTTTCATAGCTCAATTCATCCAGCACCCACATGAGCATCAGAATGAAGCAAGTCATACCGATGGCAAGACCGGTCAGGTTTATAAAGGAAAACAACTTGTTCCTGGCCAGGTTCCGGAAAGCTATTTTCAAATAGTTTTTTAACATTACAATTCCTCCAATAGGCTTAAATAGAAAGAGAGTGTAAATATATTGCGAATTACCAGAATATATCCGAGTGAGAGAGTGTTTTTCCCCCGGAAAAAAATTAAATGGAAATGGGCAAAAAACTGAAAATTTTACAAGCTTCCGCTGGTTGGCAACAAAAGTTACCGGTTGGGCATAAAAAAGTCCAGGCAGTGCCAATAAGAAACGAGCTGTTTTTTCAAATGACACCAATATTCACTTTTCACCGAAAAACTTTATCACACAAGAACGGCACTTAAAATTATAAAAATGCTTACCTAAAATGGTTGCATCTCAATAGGCCCCTACAAAAGTGACAAATTTAGTATAAATAAAAAAACCCCTCAAATTACTCCGGGGGCCATCGTTGTTTTTTGTTGCGCCATCCACGCAGATTGGCGCGTTTCATTATCTTCGTTGTGAAAAATTGTAGAAAACACAAACAGAGACGTTTCCAAAGGCAGCATCTTCTACTTTTCTTAGCATGTCACAATTTTTCATATTCCAAAAACCAGGCGGCTACGTACTACAGAAAGATTCGGATACCTTCCGGATACAATCCAGCCCCTGTTTGCGACACGTTCGTATACATTTTGTAACATTTGCAGCATTTTTTGCAAAATCGTTCGGGCGTTTCCCATTCTGCATCGCCCTTCGGTGAAAGCGAAGCGGCGGATCGGTACTTTTTCAGTTGGATTCAAGGAAAATCCATTCTATAATAGACATATACGATAAAAATAGACAAGAAGGGAAGAGATGATCGATTTTTCCATTGTAATCCCGGTTTATCAGGAAGCGGAAATCATCAATCGTTGCATTGACACCGTTCGTGAAACGGCCAAAGAGTACAGTATTGAAATCATTGTGGTGGACGGGCATCCTAACGGAACTACTCTGGCGGCGCTGGA
>JAHELQ010000745.1 GCA_024644125.1 Candidatus Aminicenantota bacterium
AGGGTGTTTTGATAAAACTGGGCCAGTCGGTGGCGAGACGAATTGACCACTTTTACATTTTTTTCGATTACTTTGGTGGTCCCCAGGGGAATGAACAGCAAAGCGATGAAAAGGCTTGCCATCAGAGCGAAAATCACCGGCAGTCCGATGCTGGTGATGAAAAACGACATATTGGAATCCCCACCCATGATCATCAACGGCAGGAAAACGACAACCGTAGTCAATGTCGCCAGTGTGATCGCCATTCCCACTTCGGAAGCGCCCAGTATCGCCGATCGTTCCGGCGAATACCCCAAACCGTTGAAGCGATAGATATTTTCGGTAATGACGATCGCGTTGTCAACCACAAGCCCGATGGATATCATCAACCCCATCAAGGTCAGCAGGTTGAGGGTCCAATCCATTGTGTACAAAAGCAACACCGAAACCAGAATCGAGAGGGGAATCGCCAATGTCAACATCATGGTGATGCGAAATTTCCTCAAGAAATACAACAGCACAAAGAATGCGAACAAACCGCCCCAAATGCCGGTGACCTTCACATTTTCAATCGACTCGTCGATATAACTCCCCTGGTCGAAGAACACAAAATAGTTAACACCGTTTAGTTCCGCGCGCTCCGCGAACTGTTCTTCCAGCCGCTCTTTGATCCGGCGGCACACTTCGACTGTATTGCCCTCGCTCTCTTTATAGACCACCAAACCGGCGGCCAGTTTTCCATCCACGCGCATCAGGTTGCCTTGTTCTTCATCAAAATCGAACACCACATCGGCGATATGGGACAACCGAACTCCGGGCCGGATCTGGATATTTTGAATATCTTCCAGACTTGAAAAACGGGATTTGCTCCTCAAGAGATATTTTTTCTTCGCCATAGTCACATAACCGCTGGACATAGCGAAATTGTCTCGCATCAGCCGGTTCATCAATTGGGGCAAATTGATGCGGTAGGTTTTGACCTTATCTGTATCAAGGATGATCTGGATATATTTTTCCCTCAAGCCGAACACTTCGACGTTGGCCACACCCTTGACCGCCTCAATCGCCTGCTTCACGAACCGGTCGGTGACATAATAGGGATCCTTGATGGATTCATCGTAAGAAACCGCCATATAGAGAATCGGCTCGTCATCCAGCCGGTGACGCCAGATATTGAATTGTTCGATCTCATCCGGTATCACCGGACGGACACGCTCCAACCGGTCCATTACCTGTGAATAGGCGAGATCCATATTAGTGCCCTGGGAAAAACTCAAAGAAAACCTACAACCGCGACTAGAAGAAGACGACGATATCTGCTTCAAGTTCTTCACCGTCTTCAGCTCCCCTTCGATGGGTTTTACAATCTGTTCCTCGATTTCTTTGGGATTGGCGTCGGCGTAAGGAATCCAGATTCCCAGATACGGATTGCTGAAACCGGAAGGAAAAAGATCCAATTTGATCCGGTAATATGATATAAATCCGATGACCAGGATGGCCAGAAGTATCATTGTCACCGTCACCGGCCGCCGGATTGAAAACTTCGGCAGCAAACGTTCGTTAATAGTTGGTTCCGTCATGCCGCACCTACTTGCTGAAACGATTGTACACAATAGGAATCAAAATCAGGGTCAAGAACGTGGCGCTAATCAGACCGGCGATAATGGAAATCGCCATTGGAGTTCTGATCTCGGCCCCTTCGCCCAATCCGATGGCCATTGGTAACAATCCCAAAACTGTGGTTGAGGTGGTAATTAATATCGGCCGCAAACGGATGCTTCCCGCCTGCGTGATAGCCTGAATTTTCTCGACGCCGCGCTTGCGCAAGACATTGATATAATCGATCAAAACAATAGCGTTGTTCACCACGATCCCCACCAACGTTATCATCCCTATATACACCGTGATTCCAAACGGAATTTTCAATATATACAACGTCAGAATCACTCCGATCATCGCCATCGGGATTGTAAAGAGAATGAGAAACGGATGAAGAAACGACTCGAATTGAGACGCCATGACAATATACACCAAAAATACCGCCAGAATCATCGCCATGGTCAAACTCCTCATCGAGGTCTCCATCTCGCGGTTCTGGCCGCTCATTTCATAAGTGAAGCCCGGGGGCAATTGATACGATTCCATAACATTATAAATATTTTCGACAGCCTGATCCAGACTGATATTCTCCAGATTGGCGGAAATAACGGCAGAGCGGTCCTGGTCCACGCGCCGGATTTCATTGGGACCGTTCAATATTTTTACCTCCGCCACACTCATCAATGGGATGGGGATGTCGCCCCCCGGATTGATGATGAGATTCTGGATATTTTCCGCCCGTTGCCTCTGAT
>JAHELQ010000746.1 GCA_024644125.1 Candidatus Aminicenantota bacterium
GGGATGTTCCGTTGCTGAGCGGAGTCGAACGACAACAGATTCTGGAATCATCCAGGCAAACCGATGTCCCCTTGCCGCTGGATGGGACTGTGCTGAGCGCTTTTTTACGGCATGTGGAAAATTCACCGGAGCGCGTCGCCCTCGTAGCCGGAGGTCGAACCTTGAGCTACCGGGACTTCTATAACGGAGCCGCCGCAATCGCTCGCCGGTTGAAAACCGCCGGTATCGCTCGCGGCTCCATCGTCGCCGTCATGACGCCGCGGTCGCCGGAGATGCTGATGGGAATCTACGGGGCCATGCTCGCCGGCGGCGCCTATTTGCCCATCGATCCCCGCTACCCCGCCGACAGGATCCATTTTGTACTGGAAGACAGCGATGCCGCTTGCTTGCTGACATACTCCGGCGATGCTCCCGATACGTCGCCCGCAACGATCTATCTGGACACTCTGAATCTTGAAGATCAAGATGGAGAGAGTTCTCTCCCGGCGGTTGGCCCGGAAGATCCCGCTTACGTGATCTACACCTCCGGCACCACCGGACGGCCCAAAGGGGTGTTGATTCAGCATGGCTCTTTGATGAACCGCCTCTGCTGGATGCAGGAATCCTACCCTCTGGAAGGGAATGATGTGATCCTGCAAAAGACGACAGTCACCTTTGATGTCTCGGTCTGGGAGCTGTTCTGGTGGGCCATGGCCGGCGCCTCTGTTTGCCTGCTGGAACCGGGGGGGGAGAAAGACCCCGATCTGATTCTGTCGGCAGTCGAGGACCACCGGGTGACGGTGATGCATTTTGTGCCCTCCATGCTGGGGATTTTCCTGGACGCGCTGGAACGGCAAGACTTCCGCCCGGCGGAACATTTTTCCCTCCGGCGGGTGTTTGCCAGCGGCGAAGCCTTGCTGGCGCCGCAGGTACAGAAATTTTACTCGGTGTTATCTCCGCAAGGGCAGGTGCGATTGGTCAATTTATACGGCCCCACCGAAGCCACTGTAGATGTCTCGTATTTTGACTGTCCTCCAGAGGGGAATCTAGTGAGCGTTCCCATCGGGAAACCCATCTGGAACACCCGTCTTTTTGTGACGGACCGGCGGGGGAGGTTGCAGCCGCCGGGTGTGGCGGGCGAACTCTGGATCGCCGGAATGGGATTGGCCCGAGGCTATCTGAATCGCCCGGAGTTGACTGCGGAGAAATTTATCGTCGCGGAATATCTCGATGGCCAACGGGTGTATCGCAGCGGCGATCTCGCCCGGTTGCGGCAGGATGGGGAGATCGAGTTTTTGGGACGTATCGACCACCAGGTGAAGATCCGCGGTTACCGGATCGAGCTGGGAGAGATCGAATCCCTCCTGCTGAAACATCCGCTCATTGACGAATGCGCCGTGCTGGCACTGGGTAGTGGCGACGGAGCTTATTTGTGCGCCTATACCGTGACCCGGGAGGACTCTACCGACCAGGTGTTCGAAGCCTATCTCGAGGCCTCGCTTCCAGACTACATGATTCCCTCTCGTTTTGTTCGGTTGCGGGAATTGCCGGTAACCGCCAACGGTAAACTGGATCGCCGCGCCTTGCCGGAACCGGAACTTTCCACCGGGCAGGATTATGTCGCGCCGGTATCGCATGTCGAAGAGACGCTAGTCTCTTTGTGGGCCGAGGTATTGGGGATCGAGCGCCAATCGGTTGGAGTGGAGAGTGGTTTTTTCCAGTTGGGCGGACAATCGCTGAAAGCTGTGCAATTGGCGTTTAAAATTCATGAACGCTTCGGGGTGCGACTGTCGGTACTGGATATTTTTAAGACGCCTACAATCCGTGGCCTTTCCCGGCGGTTGAACGGCGCTGGAAACGACCGCTACCAGTCCATTCCCCTCGCTCCTGCGCAGGAGTATTACCGTCTGTCCGCCGCGCAGAGGCGCATCTATCTGACCCAGCAAATGGATCCGGACGGAACCGGTTTTAACATGACGGGGCTTTTGGAATTGCAAGGAGCGGTGGATGAAAAGAAGCTGGAATCGATGTTCCGCCAATTGATCCGGCGGCATGAAGTGCTCCGGGCCTCGTTTGAAGTGGTGGATAACCAATATATCCAGAGAATCCTCTCAGATGTCGATTTTAACATTCACTACCTGGAAACGGATGAAGAAACGCTTCCGGCCAGGATCAAAGAGTTTACGCGTCCGTTTGAATTGGATTCCCCCCCTCTCTTCCGGGTGAGTCTCTATCGAATCGGCGATTCCCGTCGCGTGATGGCTCTGGATATCCACCACATCGTGTCCGATGGAATTTCCGCCGACTTGTTGGTGAAAGACGCCCTGGCTCTGTACCGGGGCGAGATTT
>JAHELQ010000209.1 GCA_024644125.1 Candidatus Aminicenantota bacterium
ATTCGAAGGTCAACCCCGAGTCGCGGATGAGAAAGATCGAGCCGGCATCGGCGTTCGTAAAATTTCGCGCCTCAGTCAACACGCGATCGAGAAGTGAATCTAGATCTTTGATGTGACTGATATCCTCTGTAATCTGCATGATGTTGAGGATATTGTCTTTTTCCAATCGATAATTCATTCCCGGCTTCTTATAGTCTTGTAATTATTCCATTGCAGACTATATTCAAACTTAGTTCCCTCCACCTTAGGGTCAAATTTCCTTTAACAGCAATATTAAATCGTAAATTTCAGTAAATGTCAATACAAAAAACATCCGTTCGAGGGGATTGGGAGTATATATTTATGAGCGATCACCGACATCTTGATTCTGAGGTATACCTGGGGAACATAAGATTTGATGCTTAGTGCAAAGGTAATAGTTGTAAGTTTGAACAAAATATACTAAAATATCGGGTGAGGAGTGAGGCATGAAAATAAAGAAGATTGTGGTCAAAAATTTATTCGGCATTTTTAACCACGAAATCCCCTTCAATACTGACGAGCATATCACCATCATCCATAGTCCCAATGGTTACGGAAAAACAATGCTTTTGACAATGCTCAGCGCATTGTTCAACTCGGAATATTATAAAATCTGGTCCATCCCCTTCGATGAGTTCAGGATTGAATTCGATAATATGGATAAGCTATCTATAACAAATTCCAGTTTGGATTCTAATGTAAAGCGTAAATCCAGGTATCCATATATAAAAATTGAATTTTCTCAATTTCAAAATCCAGATGTAAAACTTTTTGAAGTAAAATTTAATCTAGATGATTTCGAAGAAAGAATTCCTCGATCTTTGTTAGAGAGATTAATTCCAGAAATACGCCGAGTTGGCGCTACTCGTTGGCTCCATCGCCCTTCGAATGAAACCCTTTCGTTTTCTGAAGTTTTAAGCCGATATGAGAAAATTTTGCCTCCGAAATATTTTTTGGGAAGCACTCTGGAAGAACCTAAATGGATATCAAAATTAAAAGAAGTATTTGATATAAAATTTATAGAAACTCAACGTCTGTTAAGCTTTTCTTCAACTCCTGGCAAATTGTTGCGGTATTCTGATATTGATGACTTTATCAAGCCAATACCCTCTATTTTTAACTATTCAGAGGAACTTAAAGAAGCGATCCGTGAAAAATTGGCGGAATATGGGTCGCTTTCACAAAAACTTGACCGGACATTTCCAACAAGATTGGTGAAACGGAACCAGAAAAATGGCACCAGCAGGATACAATTAGAGGTGGCTCTCGAAAAGCTGGAACACAAACGTTCGCAGTTAATTTCGGCTGGATTTCTTGAAAAGGAAGGCGATATAGATTTTGCTGAATTGAAAAAAATAGATGAGAGCAATCTCAACGTTTTATCGGTCTATGTAGATGATGTAGAGCAGAAACTGAGTGTCTTTGACGAGTTAACCCGCAAGATTGATCTTTTGGTTAAAATCGTCAACAGCCGCTTTTTACATAAGAATTTATCTATTAGTAAAGATGAGGGATTTGTGTTTACCTCGTCTGGGGGAAAACGAATTCCTCCTGCCAGTCTTTCTTCCGGTGAGCAGCATGAATTGGTTTTGTTTTACACGTTGTTATTTAAGTTAGGGCCGGAAGCTCTGGTGCTGATCGACGAGCCGGAGATATCGCTTCATGTGGTCTGGCAACAATTGTTCTTGAACGATTTGCAAGAGATTACAAGGCTTGTGGGATTCGATGTCTTGATCGCCACTCATTCCCCGCAGATCATCAACGATCGCTGGGATTTGACTGTAGAATTGCAAGGACCCGAAGCGTGCGAGACCAACTGACAGCCCACTCCATCGCCAATACCGTTCGAATGTCCCGCACCCAACATAAGGGGGCCTTTCTGGTTCTTGAGGGAGATACCGATGCCCGGCTCTTTAAGCGTTTTACTGATTCCGTCTGGTGTCGAATCATGCCGGCGTTTGGGAAGGACATGGCTCTCAAGGTGCTGGAGATTCTAAATAAAGAGAAATTCCCGGGAGTTTTGGTTGTTGTGGACGCTGAATTCTGGCATGTGGAAGGTAAAGCCTTAGGCGTATCGAATCTATTGGTGACCGATACCCATGATCTGGAAACGATGATTCTAAAAAGCTCAGATTGCCTGGATCGTTTGTTGGACGAGTACGGGAAGTGGAAGATTTTGGAAGCGCTGGAGACTTCGGTTATCGATATGCTTTTGGAGGGCGCGCGGCCGGTTGGATATCTACGTTGGCTTTGCCAGCAAGATGGAGGTTTACGAATCCGGTTTCGCGATCTGGACGTCGAATCAATTGTCGAAGTCCACTCGCTTAAGATCCATCCTGAAAAACTACTGAAGAGTGTAATGGCGCAATGTGTTACGATTGAAGATCGCGATGGAATGGATACAAGGTCGTTAAAGTCCAATTTGAATAAGTTGATGAAAAAAACGTGTGATCTGTGGCAGATCTGCAATGGGCATGACATAATGAAAATTTTAGCAGTCGGTCTGCGTAAGTTTTTTGGAAATCCAAAAGCAAAAAACCTCTGTGCAGAGCAAGTTGAATCTAATCTGCGGATGGCCTATGACTACGGCCATTTCCAACAAACAAATCTCTTTCTCGCAATTCTGAAGTGGCAAACGGAGAATTCACCCTATACGATTTTCAAACCTTGATATAACCGATTTACAGTCGAATTTTTCCTGTTTTCATGTTTCCCTGGAATTTATGATTCCTGTCTCTTGATTTGAGATTTCGGCTCCGGATGGGGGGTTGAAATGAATTTGGAGTTGGGTGTATAATATGTGTCGTTTTTAACGTTATGTAAATGAATTTAATGGCAAGGAGGGTCGATCATGGAAGGAAAAGTAGTATGGAAAGAAGGGATGGCGTTTGAGGCGCATTTGGGTGGACATTTGTTTATGCTTGACGCGTCGAAGGATGTGGGGGGAACCGGATTGGGACCTTCGCCCAAAGGGTTGGTGTTAATCGCCCTGGCCGGATGCACCGCCATGGATGTGGTGTCGATCCTGAAGAAAATGCGGGAGCCGGTGGAGACGTTTGAGGTGGAGACCGATGCCGTTACGGCAACCGAACATCCGAAGAAGATTCTTGAGATTGTTGTCAAATACAAATTCACCAGCAGCGAAAAATTGTGCAAGGAGAAAGTGCTGCGGGCTGTGGAACTGTCTGAAGATACGTATTGCGGCGTGTCCGCCACGTTGAAGCCGCAGGTTAAAATCTCCAACGAGATATACATCAATGGCGAGAAACTGGAGGCGGGGGAATCGTGAGCGAGGGACCTTACATCTCTACCATCGAGCGGATCGAGGCGTTTATCGTCCCCTTCGATCCTCCGGTGCAGGCATTCGAGAGGAGCAGCAGTCGAACGCCTTTTCGCACGCTGATTTCGGTGCTACTCAGTTCCCGCACCAAAGACGAAGTGACGAAAAAATCTTCCGAAGCCCTGTTCGACCGGGCGGAAACACCTGGGATGATGCTCGCTCTCGGCGAAGGAGAGGTGGCTCGTTTGATTTATCCAGTGGGTTTTTACCGGCAAAAGGCCAAAAACATTATCGCTATTTGCCGGAAGTTGGCGGATTCCAGCCATGTCCCGGATACATATGAAGGCCTAATTGCGCTTCCGGGTGTGGGCAGAAAAACTGCAAATCTTGTTCTGGCCATCGCGTTCCAGCAGCCTGCCATCGCGGTGGATATCCATGTGTTCCGAATCTCGCGTCGCCTCGGTTGGGCCAAAGGCGACAAACCTGAATTGGTGGAAGAGGAGCTGAAGGTTTTGTTTCCGCCGGAATTCTGGCGGCGCATTAACCAGGCTCTGGTTGGATTCGGCCAAACAGTGTGTAAACCTCAAAAACCAAAATGCCCCATTTGTATCCTGAATTCCGAATGCCCCTATTTCTTAAATAAAAAGAATTAAGACTGCAATTTTTGGCGGGAAAATTTTAAAAAAATGTATCATCGCTTGATCATATTATTATCGCCTTGTACTGTAAATTTCTCGACTGGAGTTTTTTTGTTGAAAGTCCGGGGTAATTGTTCATAATAGAATGTATAGAAAGAAAAAATGGGGAGAGTGTAAAGATATATTCTCTTGTTTGAGAGGGATACGATGGATGGTGATGTTTATCTATGTCAATATTGTGGCGGGCTGATTATCTTCCGGTATGGGGAGGAACGTCAGCCGTTTCATTTGGGGACAGGCTGGGATTGCTGGAAAGGCCAATACAATGGTTTTGGCGGGACCGGTGATCCAATCAATCTGACTGGTTGGACAAAACGTGGACATGAACGGAAGTGACACAATGCGGCGCTCAATTGTAGAACAACTATTGCAACTATTGGGGACAGGCAAAATCGAATGGAACGACGTGCAATCGTTTATCACCGGTCAATTGCAGGCAAAAAATATCGAGGCGATTTCGGCGTTCTTTTCGAAAATCGCTCAACACAAAGACCGTAGCCTGAACAAATTGGTGGATCGTATTGTGAGATTGCCGGAATGGTCGGATTTTGTCCTCGATTTAAGAGAGGAAGTTTCGGTCGCGAAGCTCGATGCGGGCGAACCCGAACCTCCGGTCCAATTTTTAGTTTCGTTTCCGCGGCGCATGTATCCCGGCCTGGAGGCCACCATGATGGTGCACGTGTATGCCCCGCGGTATTACCGCGAGCAGTCGGAAGACGGAGGCGGCGAACCGCCGGTCGAGACGGCGGGCAGGCAGGTTGTCATCACCCCCAAATTGCAGGGGTGCGAGTTTTCGCCCCGGAGCCGAAGCTTCCAATGGCGGAACGATTCACGGAAAGTCTCGTTCCAGATGATCATCTCGACCCGGCAGCCCAACTTCAAATTGGATCGCCCACGGCCGGGCCGTGTTTCATTTTTTATGGAATCGGTGGCGGTTGGCGAGGTAGGTCTTCAGGTATATCTTGCCAGCGGTGAAGGTAAGAGCGAGCTTCACCAAAAACCGGTAAAATTGGTGGCCAATCCCTACCGGGGAGTGTTCGCATCCTATGCCCTGGAAGACCGGGATGCGGTGGATGCGATGATTGAATCGGTAGATGCGGTACTGGGCGATCATTATGTCTATTCAGGTAAGCCCCGCCCCGGCAAAAATTGGCGGGAGGAATTGGGGGATATGTTCAATCATAGCGAAGTGTTCCAGTTGTTCTGGACCCCCAACGCGCGGAAATCGGAAAAAGTGAAACGGGAGTGGACTCAGGTTCTCCAGTGTAAGAAGGCCTGTCTCATCCGGCCGGTGTATTGGATCGAGCCGTTACGCAACTATCCGCCGCCCCGGGAACTGGAGCGGCTGCCGTTTGTACATATGGATATTTAATTTTTTTTTGACTACAAAATCTTGCTCAGCAAGATCACCAGGATCAACGCGGGAGAGATGAATTTTACTGCGATCATCCAGAAAAACGCGAATTTGAAATTTTCGGTACCTTTGGTGATCTCCATCAGCGCATTGGAGGATTTCCATATCCAACCGACGAAGATGGCCACAAAGAAGGCGCCGATGCTGAGGGAGAGATTTCCCCAGATCAAATCCCACAAGTCAAGAAAACTCATGTTCACGTAGGGCAATTTGGAAAACCATTCCAATCCACCCTGCGACAACGCCGAGGGTACGCCGAATAACAATGTCACGAAGCCGACGATGTAGGCGGCTGTTCTTCGGTGCCATTTCTTTTCGTCGATGAAATAGGCTACCGGAACTTCCAACAAGGAGATCGTGGAGGTGAGGGCCGCGATGGATAGGAGGGCGAAGAATAGGGGGCCGAAAATAATGCCTCCGGGAATCTTCGAAAAGATCACCGGTAGGATGTTGAATACCAAACCGGGACCGCCGGCGGGATCCATGCCAACGGAAAAAATAGCGGGAAAAATGATGAAGCCCGCCATTACCGCGATGAACGTGTCGAAGAACGCGATCCAACCGGTGGCGGAAGGGAGGTTTTCACCCTTGCTGACATACGATCCATAGGTGATCATGGTGCCCATTCCGAGACTGAGGCTGAAAAACGCCTGCCCCATGGCTTCGAGAATCACTTTGGGAGTCAGGGCGTCGAAATTGGGTTTGAGATAGAACTCGAGGCCCGCCGCCGCGTTGGGCAGAGTGACCGAGCGGATCAACAACAAGATCAGAATTCCGAATAACATTGGCATCAAGATCATCGAGAAACGTTCGATACCGCCTGAGACTCCTTTGGAGACGACATACACTGTCAGGAAGATAAAAATCGCCAGTAAAAGCAATTGCAATTTCCAATCGCTGACGAATCCTCCGAAAATCTGTGCGGACGCCGCGCTGTCCAGTTGATTGAACTTGCCTGTCACCGCCTTGACGAAGTAGCCGACGGTCCAACCGGCGATCACCGCGTAGTAGGAAAGGATCATGACGCCGGTAATCACTCCCAGGTAGCCCAGATATTTCCAGCCCCCTTTGGGCCTGAGCTCTTTGAATGCGCCCACCGGGTTTTTACCGCTGAAACGGCCGAGGGAAACCTCAGCCAGCAATACCGGTAATGCGATGACAATGACGGATATCAAGTAAACCAGAACAAACAATGCGCCGCCATTTTTCCCTGTGGTGTATGGGAAGCGCCAGATGTTCCCGAGACCCACCGCCGAGCCGGATGCAGCCAGGATAAAGCCCACTTTGGAATTCCAATTGCCTCTACTTGCCATGTAATGCCTCCTGTAATAGGTTAGAGAATTTCGTAAGAGGGTATAAACAATAAACTATTTTCTATCACAGTGGAAATATCTTGTCAAATCCCGGCAAAACCCAATCAAAAGATATCCGTATTAAATATATTATGGTTTAAGGGTTAAATATATTTTCCCAATATGAAAAAGTTTGATAAAATAAAGGGATGTTGGAAGCGAGGAGATAACATGAGAAGAAAGATTTTGTTGTTGATGGGATTTGTGGTGGCTGCTGTCCTGGTCACCAGCATTGTGTATCCCGAACATGAAGATATACGGCGGCAACGTTTTTTGTCCCACATGGTGTACCAGGGATTGAAGGGCTGGCACTACAGCGGTATGGCGATCGACGACTCCATGTCCGAGAAGGCGTTCTGGAATTACCTCCGCTATCTGGATTACAATAAGCGCTACTTTCTGAAGGCGGACGTGGAATCCCTGAAAAAATATCTCCACTCCATTGACGACAATCTCGAGGATGGGAAAGTGGATTTGATGACCGACGCCACCAAATTGATGACGCAGCGGATCGAAGATGTGCAGAAATTTTTGCCCAGCCTTTTGGGGCAACCGTTTGATTTCACTCTGGACGAAGCAGTGGAACTGGATGCCGAGAAACGGGAATTTTGCGCCACATCCGCCGAATTGCAGGAATACTGGCGTAAAATTTTGAAATACCAGAGCCTTAGCCGTTATATCAGCTACAAAGAGCTGGAGAAAGACAAAAAAGATAAAACAAAAATAAAAACCGACCGCGAGCTGGAGGAAAAGGCCAGAAACGCGGTGTTGAAGAGCTACAAAGATATGTTCCACCGCCTGACCCAGGATAATTTCAACGATCATATCTCCCGTTACCTGAACGCCATTCTCCAGGTATTCGATCCCCACTCCAACTACTTTGCCCCTAAACAAAAATCCGATTTTGACATCGACATGACCGGACAATTGGAGGGAATCGGCGCCTTATTACGGGAGGAAGACGGCTATGTCAAAGTGGTCAGTATCGTTCCCGGCGGTCCGTCCTGGCGGCAGAAACAGTTGGATGCCGGCGATGCTATCATCAAGGTGGGGCAGGGAGACGAAGAAGCCGTAGATATAGTCGGTATGCGGGTTGATGACGCGGTAAAATTGATCCGGGGCAAGAAAGGTTCCCTGGTTCGCTTGAGCGTGAAAAAACCCGACGGCCGCATCATGGAGATCCCTATCGTCCGTGAAGTTGTGGTGATCGAGGAAACCTACGCCAGGTCCGCTCTGCTGAAAGGAGACAAAGGCGGAACCTACGGATATATCTCTTTACCGAAATTTTATAACGATTATATCCGTGAAAACGGCCGCAACTCCACCACCGATGTGCAGGTCGAATTGGAAAAACTCAAAGCCAAACAGGTGAAGGGCGTGATCCTGGATCTACGCAACAACACTGGTGGCGCTCTGCAAGACGCGGTGCGGATGTCCGGCTTGTTTATCGAAAAGGGACCGGTGGTTCAGGTGCGCAATCGCGAGGGTGAAATCGAAGTGCTTAACGATCCGGACAAAGGAATTACCTACAAAGGCCCGTTGGTGATCTTGTTGAATGTACTGAGCGCCAGCGCGTCGGAGATCCTTGCGGCAGCTCTCCAGGATTACGGTCGCGCGATCATCGTTGGCGGAGCGCATTCTTTCGGCAAAGGGACTGTCCAGGTGTATCTGGATCTCGACAGGTACAGTAGCCAAAAGCCAGACGACGCCCTGTCCATGGGA